>DAOUEG010000114.1:0-10387 GCA_034430495.1 Dehalococcoidales bacterium | reverse complement strand
CGGCGGCGGGTTCTGCCGCCTCGTCGACCGGGGTTTCTTCCGCCGCTTCTTCAGCGGCCGGTTCTGCCGCCTCGTCAGCCGGAGCTTCTTCCTCGGCTTCTTCGGCGGCCGGTTCTGCCGCCTCGTCAACCGGGGCTTCTTCCTCGGCTTCTTCGGCGGCCGGTCCCCCGGTCATCAGGTCGGCGGCGGCCCCGGAGGCAGGTTCGTCGCTGTCCGGCTCGTCGGCCATGAGGTCGGCGGCGGCGCGGGCGGCGGCGTCCATCTCGGTCTCGGCCGGGCCCGTCTCCAGTCGCAGGGTGTCCGGCATCTCCTCCTCGCCTTCCTCGCCCTCTTCGCCGGTGGCTTCCTTGGCCTCGTCCTCGTTGATGACCTCGAGGGCCAGCCCGAGGCTCTGGAGCTCCTTGACGAGCACCTTGAAGGACTCCGGCACGCCGGGCTGGAGGATGTCGTCGCCCTTGATGATGGACTCGTAGGCCTTGGCGCGGCCGGTCACGTCGTCGGACTTGATGGTGAGCATCTCCTGGAGGTTGTGGGCGGCGCCGTAGGCTTCGAGGGCCCAGACCTCCATCTCCCCGAACCGCTGGCCGCCGAACTGCGCCTTGCCGCCGAGGGGCTGCTGGGTGATGAGGGAGTAGGGGCCGGTGGAGCGGGCGTGGACCTTGTCCTCCACGAGGTGGATGAGCTTGAGCATATAGATGTTGCCCACCGTGACCGGCTGGTCGAACGCCTCGCCGGTGCGCCCGTTGGTGAGCGTCACCTTGCCGTAGGTCGGCGGGGCGAAGCGTCCCTCCATGTTGACCTGCTCGACCGTCCCGGTCAGCTCCTCGTCGCTGAGGTCCCTGGCGGGGATATTGAGCTCTTCGAGCCACAGCCGCAGGCCGATGTCCTTGGCCGCCCCGCGCTGCTTCTCGTTGAAGACGGCCTTGCCGTCGTAGCCGCGCTCGCTGACCCACGCCTCGGCTTTGGGCTGGTCGAAGTGCCTGCGGCCCTTGCCGGGGGTCGGGTCCTCGGCGCCGGACTGGGTGACGATCCAGGCACGGCAGAGGGCGTCCTCGATGGCGGTATCGTCCGCGCCGTCGAAGACCGGGGTCTGGGCCCGGAAGCCGAGCTTCTCGGCCGCCCAGCCGAGGTGCGTCTCCAGCACCTGGCCGATGTTCATGCGGGAGGGCACGCCGATGGGGTCGAGGATGATGTCAACCGGCGTCCCGTCCGGCAGGAAGGGCATGTCTTCCTTGGGGGCGATGAGGGCGATGACGCCCTTGTTGCCGTGCCGCCCGGCCAGCTTATCGCCGACGGACACGCGGCGCTTCTGGGCAATCCAGACCTGCACCCACTGGTTGACGCCGGCGGGCAGGTCGTCGCCGCCGTTCTTGCTGTCCTTGCGGTTGTAGACCTTGACGTTGATGACCTTGCCCCATTCGCCGTGGGGGACGCGGAGCGAGGTGTCCTTGACCTCGCGGGCCTTCTCGCCGAAGATGGCGCGGAGCAGTTTCTCCTCGGCGGAGAGCTCCGTCTCGCCCTTGGGGGTAATCTTGCCGACGAGGGTATCGTCCGGCCGTACCTCGGCGCCGATGCGGATGACGCCGCTCTCGTCGAGCTCGCGCAGGCTTTCCTCGCCCACGTTGGGGATATCGCGGGTGATTTCCTCCGGGCCGAGCTTGGTATCGCGGGCCTCCACCTCGTGCTTGCTGATGTGGATGGAGGTGAAGTAGTCCTCCTCGACCATGCGGCTGGACAGGATAATGGCGTCCTCGAAGTTGTAGCCCTCCCAGCTCATGAAGGCGACGGTGACGTTCTGGCCGAGGGCGAGCTCGCCGTTCTCCGTCGCCGAGCTGTCCGCCAGGACCTGCCCCGCCTCGACGCGCTCGCCCTTGTTGACGAGCGGCCGCTGGTTGATGCAGGTGCCTTGGTTGGTGCGGAAGAACTTCAAGAGGTCGTAGGTGTCCTCGTGCCCGTCGTCACGGGTGACGACGATGCGGTACTTGGTGTTGAACTTGTCGTCAATATTGCCGCGGATGCTGGTGACGACGCCGGCGTTCCGCGCGAAGACCACCTGCCGGCTGTGCCGGGCGGCCTCGATCTCCATGCCGGTGGCCACGAGCGGCGCCTGGGGCCGGAGCAGGGGCACGGCCTGCCGCTGCATGTTGGCGCCCATCAAAGCGCGGTTGGCGTCGTTGTGCTCGAGGAACGGGGTGAGGGCGGTGGCCACGCTGACCACCTGCTTGGGGGAGACGTCCATGAGGTCTATCTTCTCCGGCGCCTCGAGGACGTAGCCCTCGCTGAGCCGGGCCTCGATGCGCTGCTCCATGAACTGGCCGTTGTCGTCGAGCGGCGCGTTCGCCTGGGCGATGATGAACTTGTCCTCCTCGTCCGCCGGCAGGTAGATGATCTCGTCGGATACGTAGGGGGCCACCTTGATATTCCGCCTGTTGAGCTTGCCGATGGCCGCCGCCGCCGTCTTGGTGATGGTGCCGCCTTCCTTGACGAGGACGGTGCCCTTGTCCTTGACGGCCTCGGTCACGGTGCGGCCGGCCAGCTGGTCGCTCTTGCTGCTGATTTCCGTCTTCACCTTGCGGTAGGGGGTCTCGATGAAGCCGTACTCGTTGATGATGCTGTAGGTCGCCAGCGAGCCGATGAGGCCGATGTTGGGGCCTTCCGGCGTCTCGATGGGGCAGATACGCCCGTAGTGGGAGAAGTGGACGTCACGCACCTCGAAGCCGGCCCGGTCGCGGGAGAGGCCGCCGGGGCCCATGGCGGAGAGCCGCCGCTTGTGGGTCAGCTCGGCGAGCGGGTTGGTCTGGTCCATGAACTGGGAGAGCTGCGACCCGCCGAAGAACTCGCGCACCGCCGCCACGATGGGCCGGATGTTCACCAGCGCCGAGGGCGTCACCGCCTCCATGCCGATGATGCTCATGCGCTCCCGCACCACCTGCTCGAGCCGCAGGAAGCCGATGCGGAACTGGGTCTGCACCAGCTCGCCGACGGTGCGGACACGCCGGTTGCCGAGGTGGTCAATATCGTCCCCGGTGTCCCGCCCGTTGTCGATGGCGATGATGTGCCTGACGATGGCGACGATATCGTCCTTGGTCAGGGTGCGCTCCTTGAGGCTGATATCGAGCCCGAGCCGCTTGTTGAGCTTGTAGCGCCCCACGTTGCCGAGGTCGTAGCGCGTCGGGTCGAAGAACAGGTTTCTGATGAGCTTCTTGGCGTTGTCCAGCGAGGGCATCTCGCCGGGGTGGAGCTTCTTGTAGATGTCGAGCAGCGCTTCCTTCTCGTCGGTGATGTTGGGCTCTTTTTCGAGCGTAATCTGGATGTAGTCGTGCTCGGAGCCCTTGATCTCGTCCTCGAAGAGCTGGATAATCTCCGGGTCGGAGCCGTAGCCGATGGCGCGCAGCAGGGTGGTAATCGGAATCTTGCGCTTGCCGTCAATCTTGACGGAGATAACGTGGCGGTTGCTGGTCTCGAACTCGAGCCAAGCCCCGCGGGTAGGGATGAGCTTGGCCGAGCAGAGGCTGCGGCCGGAGGTCGCGTCTTCGTCGGTGCTGAAATAGACGCCCGGCGAGCGGAGCAGCTGGCTGACGACGACGCGCTCGGCGCCGCTCGTGATGAAGGTGCCCTTGGCGGTCATGAGCGGGATATCGCCGAAGAACAGGTCCTGCTCCTTGATTTCGCCCGTCTCCTTGACGAGGAGGCGGACCTTGACGTAGAGGGGCACGGAGTAGGTCTGGTCCCGGTCGTGGCATTCCTGCTCGTTGTGGCCGGGCCGGGGTTCCCGGAACTCGTAGGCCACGAAGCTGAGCTCGAGGCGGTTGCCGGTAAGGTCCCGGACGGGCGAAATTTCTTCCAGGAGCTGTTTCAGGCCTTCTTCCTGGAAACGCTGGAACGAGTCAAGCTGGACCTTGATCAGGTTGGGGACGTCGAGGATCGTCGGGAGCTTGGCGTACGACTTGCGGATAATGGGGTCGGGTCCGGGGGTGGGCGCTGGCGTCTTAAGAACCATCTCTACTCCTTAGACAATGCTGCTGCCGTTCGGTCGCTTACCTGTCACAAAGATACGTAATCCGCGCCGGCGCTCACAGGACGTCAGCGGGCGCGGACATAGGGGGATATACTACCGGGAAATCAACCTCTCGGGGAAACTACAACAAGCAAACACTTGGGGCATTATTACAAATATAAAGGATAGCAGGTCCGGGGCAAGGTTGTCAAGTGTGAAGCCGGCTATTTCTATAATAAATCATAGTACGCGGCCGGTCAACGGCTGAACGCGGCGCGGCGGTGCGCTATAATAGGGGGGTTATGGACTTCCGGAGGCTGACGGCCGCCCGCGCCGCCCTGGCCGTGGTGAGCACCTGCGGCGAGGAGACCCTGATATGGGCCGCCTGGCGTTTCCTGCTGCCGGCCCTCGGCGTCAACCTTTCGCGCTCGGTCCTCATCGGCGTCATGGCGGCCTGGTTCGTCATCAGCATCGGGATTTTCGCCTTCACCACCCGCTTCCTCAAGCACCAGAAGCCGGCGGGGCGGCCCACCATGCTCGGGGCCAACGGAATCGCGGCGTCGGACCTCGCGCCGGGCGGCATGGTGCGCATCAAGAACGAGTTGTGGACCGCTGCCGCAGAGGACGGCGATATCCGCGCCGGGGAGCCGGTGGTGGTGGTGGGGGAAAAGCGCATGAAGCTGACCGTGCGCCGCCGGGACGCGCCAGCTATACGTTGAAGAGGATGTTGAGGACGTCCCCGTCCTGGACGAGGTACTCCTTCCCTTCCTGCCGCAGCACGCCCTGCTTCCTGCCCTCCGCCAGCGAGCCGCAGCGCACCAGGTTATCGTAGCTGATGGTCTCGGCGCGGATGAAGCCTTTCTCCAGGTCAGAGTGTATCTTCCCGGCGGCCTTCTGGGCCGTCGTGCCGCGGCGGATGGGCCAGGCGCGGCACTCGTCCTCGCCGACGGTGAAGAAGGAAATCATGTCCGATATCTCGTAGGAGAGCCGGACGGCCCGCGCCAGCCCGGACTCGGTGAGGCCGTAGTCCGCCCGGAACTCGGCCGCCTCGTTCTCGTCCATCCGGGCCAGCTCCGCTTCCAGCTTGCCGCAGAAGGCGCTCACCCGGCAGCGCGGCGTCCGGCAGACGGCGTTGAGGTCGCTTTCGAGGGCGGCGGCCCGCTCGAGCTGCTCCTCCCCGATGTTGACGGCGATGAGCAGCGGCTTGGCCGAGAGGAACTGGAAGTTGGAGATGGCCCGCAGGTCCGCCTCGCCGAGGTCCATGTCCCGCACCGGTTTCTCTTCTTCAAGAGAGGCCTTGAAGCGGGCCAGCAGGTCTTTCTCCCGCTGGTAGGCCTGGCGCTCGGCCGGCTTGGCCGCCTTGAGCTGGTTCTCCAGCCGCTCCAGCCGCCGCTCGATGATGGCGAGGTCGGAAAAGGTCAGCTCCAGGTTCATGGTGGCGGCGTCCCGTCCGGGGTCAATGCTGCCGTCCGGGTGGATGACGGAGGGATCCTCGAAGGCGCGCACCACGGCGACGAGCGTATCCACCGCGCTGAGCTGGTTGAGCAGCTCCCCGCCGAAGCCCCTGTTCTCCGCGATGCCCCGCACCGAGGCGCTGACGTCAATGAACTTGATTTCGATGGGCACCGTGCGGCGCGGGTGGAACATCCCGGTGAGCACCTGGAGCCGCTCGTCCGGCACCTTGACGATGCCGACGTTGGCCGCCAGGCCGTCCGGGGCGTGCCTGCCCGGCTCGGCGGCGCCGCCGGTGAAGGCGTTGAAAACGGTGGTCTTGCCGCTCTGCGGCAGGCCGATGATGCCGACGTTGATGCTCATGTCATTTCCGGGGGAGGGGGCTTACTGGGGACTTTTCTTGATGATATCGCGGGCCTTGCGTACGGCGAGGTCGCGCAGCTCCTTGTTGAGGTGCTCGTTGGCGGCCATGTTGAGGAGGACGAGCAGCGCCTCGTGGCTGCCGATATCGCCGATCTGGGTGACGGCCTGGTCGCGCATCTTGGAGGGCAGCTGCATGTCGGTGGCGATTTTCGCCATCTTCTTGAGCTCCTCGGGGATCATGACGCTGTCTTCGTTTTCTGATACCATGACCTACCTCATGCCGGCGGTCGCCGGCCCGATTTCCGCGGCGTGTTTGCCGCCCCGATTATTCCCCATGCGGGGCGGTCTTGTCAATAACGGCCGCTGCCAACCGGCCCGCTGCTTGTGGTACAATGGGGCGTGCTGCACGTGTTCATCGGGGAAGACGACTACTCCATCCGCCAGGCGCTCGAGGCCGTGCGCGCCGCCACCGGCGATGCCGAGTCCCTGGTGACCAACTCCGTCACCCTCGACGGCCGCTCTGTCTCCACGGCGGAGATCCTCAACGCCGCGGCCACGGTGCCCTTCCTGGCCGACAAGCGTCTCGTCGTCGTGACCGGCCTGCTGGAGAAGTTCGAAGCGAACGGCCGCAACGGCCGCCGCCGGAAGGCGAAAAAGGACGACGCGCCGGAGGAGTGGCAGGTCATCGCCGAGGGGGTGACGCACCTCCCGGAGACGACCGAGCTCGTCGTCATCGGCGGCAGGATAGCTGGCACCAATCCCCTGCTGAAAGCCCTGATGCCGACCGGCCGCGTCAGGACCTTTCCGGCCCTGAGAAACAACGAGCTGACCGCCTGGATCAACGGGCGGGTGCGGGAGCGCGGCGGCAGCATCGCCCCGCGGGCCGCCGGGACGCTCGCCCGCTTCGTCGGCAACGACCTCTGGACGCTCGCCAACGAGGTGGAGAAGCTCGTCCAGTACGCGGCGGGCCGCCAGATAGAGGAGGCGGACGTCCAGGCCCTCGTGTCCGCCACCCAGGAGGCCAACATCTTCGCCATGGTGGACGCCATACTGGAGGGGCGTCCCGCCCGGGCCCAGGACCTCTGCGCCGCCCTCCTCGACGAGGGCAACGCCCCGGTGCAGCTCCTCGCCATGATAGCCCGGCAGGTGCGCATCATCTTCCAGGTGAAGGACCTGAAGGCGCGGAAGAAGACGCGGAAGGACATCGCCGCGGCGCTCGGGCTGAACTCGGACTTCGTGCTGAACAAGGCGCTCGACCAGGCGGACCGCTACACCATGCCCCGCCTGCGGGACATCTACCACCGCCTGCTCGATACCGACCTCGCCATCAAGACCGGCCGCTACGAGGGCGACCTCGCTCTCACCGTCTTCATCGCCGGCATGGCCCCCGGCGTGACCGCCTGAATTTTTACCGACGGATGGGACGCAGATGAACAAGCAGAACCCCGCCGCCCCGGTCGTCGCCGTGGACATCGGCGGCACCAAGGTCCTCGCCGCCGTGGTGACCCCGGCCGGCGAGCTCCACCACCAGGAGGTCATCCTGACCCGCCCGGACCAGGGCGTGGACGCCGCCGTCCGCCGCATCGGCGACCTCGTGCAGAGCGTCCTTGACCGGGCCGGGCTGGCCGTCGCGTCCCTGGCCGGCATCGGCGTCGCCTGCGCCGGCGGCATTGATACCGCCCGCGGGGTCATCGTCACCCCTTCGCCCCACCTGCCGGGCTGGGCGGGCCTGCCGCTGCGGGACCGGCTGCGGGAGCGTTTTCCCGTGCCCGCGGCCCTCCTGAACGACGCCAGCGCCGCCGCCCTCGGCGAGCACCGCTACGGGGCGGGCAGGGGGGCGTCCCACCTCGTGCTGCTGACGCTCGGTACCGGCATCGGCGGCGGCATCGTTACCGACGGCAAGCTCTACCTGGGGGCGTGCGGCGCCGCCGGGGAAATAGGCCACATGACGGTGGCGGACGGACCGAAGTGCGGCTGCGGCAACACCGGCTGCCTGGAGATGCTCGCCTCCGGCACGGCCATCGCCCGCGAGGCCGACCGCCGTCTCCGCGACGGCGAGCCCTCCGTCCTGGCCGCCATGGCGGGCGAAACCGGTACCCCCCTCACCGCCGAGATGGTCGCCGAGGCGGCCGCTGCCGGGGACGCGCTGGCCAAATCAGTGCTGGAGCGGGCCGCCTACTACCTCGGCGTCGGGCTCGTCAACCTCGTCAACATCTTCAACCCGGAGGTCATCGTGCTCGGCGGCGGCATGGCGGAGCTCGACCACGTCTTCGTGGACCCGGCCCGCGAGCTCGTGGCGGAGCGGGCCTTCGGCGTCTCGGCGGCGGCCGTCCGCATCGTGAAAGCGGAGCTCGGCAACGAGGCCGGCGTCTGCGGCGCGGCGGCGTACGTGAGGGACACCGCCGTTTGAGCGCCGTCGGCGCCCTTCCGCATTGCAACCGGCCCCGTTTTCCCGTACAATTTGAGAGTATTTACCGTGACCGGCGAGAGTGGAGTTTGACCCGTGAACAGCGACCAGCTTCGTAATTTGTTCCTGGAGTTCTTCGAGGGGAAGGGACATCCCGTCATCCCCAGCTCGTCGCTCGTGCCCAGGGACGATCCCACCTTGCTCCTCACCACCGCCGGCATGGTGCAGATCAAGCCCTACTTCCTCGGCCAGGCCGCCCCGCCCAACGTCCGGCTCGCCTCCTGCCAGAAGTGCTTCCGCACCGTGGACATTGACGAGGTCGGCGACCCCTCCCACCTCACGTTTTTTGAAATGCTCGGCAACTTCTCCGTCGGCGATTACTTCAAGAAGGAGGCCATCGCCTGGGCCTGGGAGTTCGTCACCGATTACCTCAAGCTGGATACCTCCCGCCTCTGGATCACCATCTTCCAGGACGACGACGAGAGCTTCCGCCTCTGGCGGGAGACCGGCATCCCGGCGGAGAAAATCGTCCGCTTCGGCGAGGAGGACAACTTCTGGGGCCCGGCCGGCAGCTCCGGCCCCTGCGGTCCCTGCTCCGAGATACACTACGATTTCCGCCCGAACGACCCCTGCGGGCCGGACTGCAGGCCCAACTGCGAGTGCGGGCGCTTCGTGGAGCTCTGGAACCTCGTCTTCACCGAGCTCGACCAGGACGAGGCCGGCCACCGCACCCCGCTTCCCAAGGGCAACATTGACACCGGCATGGGGCTCGACCGCCTCGTCACCGTCATGAACCACAAGTCCTCCATCTACGAGACGGACATCTTCAAGGAAATGCTGGACGCGGTGATGGAGCTCACCGGCAAGAAGTACGGGCAGGACGAGACCGACGACAACGCCATGCGCGTCCTCGCCGAGCACGGCCGGGCCGTGACCTTCCTCATCGCCGACGGGGTCCTGCCCGCCAACGAGGGCCGCGGCTACGTGCTCCGCCGCCTGCTGCGCCGGGCCGCCCTCTTCGGGCGCCGCCTCGGCCTGCAAAGGCCGTTCTTGACCACGCTGGCGGAGACGACCATCAAGAAGATGGGCGGCACCTACCCGGAGCTCAAGCAAAGGAGAAAGCTCATCGTCCAGGCCATCATGGGCGAGGAGACCCGCTTCATGGAGACGCTGGCGACCGGCCTCCAGCTCATTGACGACATCCTGAAAGACCACCAGGGGCGAATCTCCGGCGCGGACGCCTTCCGCCTCTACGATACCTACGGCTTTCCCATCGAGATCACCAAAGAGATCGCGGCCCAGCGCGGCATCGCCGTGGACATGGACGGCTTCGAGCGGGAGATGGAGAAGCAGCGCGAGCGCGCCCGTGCCGCCCACAAGTTCGATAACGCCGCCGATACCGAGGCCCTCAGGCTGGACGTAAGCGGGACGGCGTTCGTCGGCTACCACTGCCTGGAGCAGGAGGCCACAATCGTCCGCCTGCTCGTGGAGGGCCGCATCGTGGAGCGGGTCGAGGCCGGGCAGGAGGCGTCCGTCGTCCTCGACACGAGCCCCTTTTACGCCGAGAAGGGCGGCCAGGTGGGGGACACCGGCAGCATCACCTCCCTCGCCGGGCGCTTCTCGGTGACCGATACCGTCGTGGCCCCGCCGGACGTCATCGTCCACAAGGGCACCGTCATCGAGGGAACGCTGACGGCCGGCGACCGCGTCACCGCCGCCGTCACCGGCGACCGCCGCGCGGACATCGCCCGCAACCACACCGCCACCCATCTCCTCCAGGCCGCCCTGCGGCAGGTCCTGGGGGAGCACATCCAGCAGCGCGGGTCGCTGGTGGCGCCGGACTACCTCCGCTTCGATTTCAGCCATCCCGCCGCCGTCACCCCGGACGAGCAGCTCCGCGTGCAGCGGCTGGTGAATGACATGATACGGCAGGACCACGCGGTCGTCGCCGCGGAGACGGACTACCGGGAGGCGGTGGCCGCCGGGGCGATGGCCCTCTTCGACGAGAAGTACGGCGATACCGTCCGCGTCATGACCATCGGCGAGCCGGCCGTCAGCGCCGAGCTCTGCGGCGGCACGCACGTCGGCTCCACCGGGGAAATCGGCCTCTTCGTCATCACCTCGGAGAGCAGCGTGGGCGCCGGGCTGCGCCGCATCGAGGCCGTCAC
>DAOUEG010000113.1:0-2711 GCA_034430495.1 Dehalococcoidales bacterium | reverse complement strand
CGGTCGGCGTGCGGCTGGAGGACGGCACCGAGCACCGGGCCGATTACGTGGTGAGCGCCGCCGACGGTCACGCGACCCTCTTCGACCTCCTCGGCGGTAAACACATGAGCGACGAGCAGCGGCGCTACTTCGAGGAGATGCCCATCTTCGACCCGCTGGTCTTCGTCGCATTCGGGGTGAAGCGGACCTTCGACGAGCTTCCGCCGCTGACCAGCGGCGTCATCTTCCGGCCGAACGAGCCGCTGGAGGTGGCCGGCCGCACCTTCGGGCACCTCAACGTCGTCGTCGAGAACTTCGACCCCACCCTGGCGCCCGCGGGCTCGACGGTCATCAAGGTGATGTTCGGCTCGGACTACGAGTGGTGGAAGGCCCGGGCCGCCGACCGCGCGGCCTACGACGAGACGAAGGAGGAAATCGCCCACGCGGTTCTGGCGCGCCTCGAGGAGCGCTTCCCCGGCATAGGCGCCCAGGTCGAGATGACCGACGTCGCCACCCCGCTGACCTTCGAGCGCTACACCGGCAACTGGCAAGGCGGGATGGAGGGCTGGATGATGACCCCCGGGAGCCTGCGGTTGAAGATGAAGCGGACCGTCCCGGGGCTGAAGAACTTCCGCATGGTCGGCCAGTGGGTTTCGCCGGGAGGCGGCCTGCCGCCGGCGGGCTCTGACGGCCGGCACCTGGCGATGATTCTGTGCAAACAGGACGGCATCGAATTCCACGCCGAGGAGCCGTGAGGCCGACGAGCGCCGCCTTGTCCCGGCCGCGCCGAACGGGTATAATTTAGTCCGATGAGCCGCAACCAGTCGGAGGATTCCCGTGGACTTCACCCTCACCGCCGAACAGGTCCGGTACCGCAACCTCATCCGCCGCTTCGCCCAGGAGCGCATCGAGCCCATCGCGCGGCAGCTCGACGAGGAGGGGCTCTACCCGTCTCAAATCGTGGACGAGATGCGGCAGCTCGGCCTGTACGGGCTGACGCTGCCCCAGGAGTACGGCGGTTCCGGAGTGGACTCGGTGACCTACTGCCTGGCCTTGGAGGAACTGGCGAAGGCGGCGGCCGGTGTGGCGGTCATCTTCGCCGTCCAGAACTCCATCGGCGCCTTCACCATAGACGAGTACGGCACCCCGGAGCAGAAGGGGGAAATTCTGCCGAAGATGGCGACGGGGGAAATCCTCACCAGCCTGGCGCTCACCGAGGAGTCCGCCGGCTCCGACGCCGGCAACGTCCAGACCACGGCCGTCCGCGACGGCGAGTTCTACGTCCTCAACGGCAAGAAGCGCTTCATCACCAACGGCAAGTTCGCCAACCTGCACCTGGTGGTGGCGCTGACCAATCCCGGCCGCGGCAAGAAGGGCCTGTCCTGCATTCTGGTGCCGTCGAACACGCCGGGATTTTCGGTCTCCAAGACCATGAATCCCATGGGCCAGCGGTGTAGCGACAACGCCGAGCTGGAGTTCGACAACTGCCGCGTGCCGGCGGCGAACCTGGTGGGGAGGGAGAATCACGGACTGGGAATAGTGCTGCGGGCCTTCGACGGCGGGCGGTTCAGCGTGGCGGCCATCGCCCTGGGCTGCGCCCAGGCGGCCTTCGAGAAGTCTCTCATCTACGCCCAGAAGCGGGTCCAGTTCGGCCAGGCCATCATCGGCTTCCAATCCATCGAGTTCATGCTGGCCGAGATGGGGACGCAGCTCGAGGCGGCCCGCCTCATGATTCACCGCGCCGCCTCTCTCAAGGACCGCGGGCTGCCCTACACCAAAGAATCGTCCATGGCGAAGCTCTTCGCCACCGAGGCGGCCGAGATGGTCTGCCATCGTGCGATTCAAATCCTGGGCGGCGCCGGATATATGCGGGAGAACGACGTCGAGCGATACTACCGCGACCAGCGTGTCTGCCAGATTTACGAGGGAACGAACCAGATTCAACGCTGGATAGTGGCCATCCACCTCATCAAGGAGTTCGGCGCCAAATGACCCGGGGGGTGTGAATCGCCGACCGTTTACCGTCTTATCAAAAGGGCCGCCACTTTGACGGCCCTTATCGCACACTCAACTGGAATACCGGTCGGGGGTTTACTCCGGTTTGCTCAAACCCGCCATCTTGTCGAATTCCACTCCCTTGTCCGGGTCCAGCCCGTGGATGAGGACGCTGACCGCGGCGGCGTGGGCGGGGTCATCCGCCACTGTATCGAAGTACTCCTCGACCTGGTCCGCGGTCACCCCGTAATCGGGATAAATCGCCAGAGCCGCCGGCGAGTTGGGCTCCTCGGGGTAGATTTTCACGAAGAGCTCGGCCAGGAGCTCGTCGGTCATCTGCACCTCGGCGTCGGAGCCCTCGACGTAGGGAACGTTGCCCAGGTCTTCCGGGGTCGGGCCCATGCCGCCTTCGGGCACGATGAGGAAGGTGAACGCCAGCGCTGCGTTCTCGTCCTTGGCTTTCAGGGCCTCGTACAGTTTCTGCACCCGCCCCTCGTCCGCGGAGAGCTCCTTGACGTAGGCGTCCAGGTCATCCTCGGTCCAGCCGTAGGAATCCATGACCTTCTCCTGGGCCGTGTCGTCGGCGGCGGCCGAATACTCGACCCAGAAATCGGCGAAGCTCTCGTCGTTGAGCTCCTTGCCGCAGCCGGTGAAGCCGACGAGGAATGCGGCCAAAACCGCAATCAATAGAATATTGCGCATCTGAAACCTCCGAACGGTTTTTGTGAGTCGGCCTT
>DAOUEG010000112.1:0-1965 GCA_034430495.1 Dehalococcoidales bacterium | reverse complement strand
ATGTAGTGAAGGTATTCTTGGATATCCCGTTTTAATATGGACGGTGGGTCACCTTTTTGGTTTTCTTGAACCCAACGTGAGAAATAGGAAACGTGATTACAATAGTCTTTAACCGTTTTCGGTTTTACCTGGGTCTCGAGATCGATTTTGAATCCTTGTATCAACCACTCCCAAGTAACGCTTTGAACCATGACTTTATGGGGAGCCCGCCCGATTTAGGTAGTAAAGAACAGCTTCGGTTGTAGCTGCGATTATTGCTTATTTAGATTGTTTAAAGTTCCTCTTCCCTATTTATGGTCGGGGCGCCCGGATTCGAACCGGGGACCTTCTGAACCCCATTCAGACGCGCTACCAGGCTGCGCTACGCCCCGAGGAACCGCCGCCGCAAAACCGGCGCCGACCTCTCCATCATACGGTCTCCACGCCTGCGGTGTCAAACGGTCACCTTGACATCGGCCGGCGGGTAGGGTACATTTTGGAACGGCTGGCGGGCCCCTCGCCCCGCCCGCGGAGGTGAACGTGAAGCTCTCCAAATCCAGGGAAGAAATCATGGCCAGGGCCGACGAGCTGGGTGCCGTCCACGAGGCCGCCTACAAAGGCTGCGCGGAATCCACCTTCCTCGCCATCGTGGACGCCCTCCGCTGGGGCGGCGCCGAGATCATCACGCCGGAGGTGGAGGATACCCTCTTCCCCGGCGTCAGCCTGCTCTCCGCCGGCGTCGGCATCACCGGCCGGGGCACCTGCGGGGCCGCCGTCGCCAGCCTCATGGCCATCGGCATGGCGCTCGCCGCCATCCGCGATGCCGCCCCGCGGGACCTGACCCACTTCATGGACGATGTCGAGCTCGTCCGCCGGGAGATACTGGACTACTTCACGGACAAGTACGGCTCCTACCGCTGCCTGGACGTCCAGATGAAACGCTTCGGCAAGGCCTGGGACTTCCGCGAGCCCGCCATGAGCGAGGAGTTCCTCGGCATCACGGACGGCTGCGCCATCCGCGATACGGCCCGCCGGGCCGCCGGTATCATCTGCGACCAGATAGAGCGGTCGTAATTCCGCCCGCCGTCAGCTCGCCCGATACATCACGAAGGAGGATACCATGCCCAAACTGCAGGACAAGGTTGCCGTCATCACCGGGGGAGGCCGCGGCCTCGGCAAGGCCTTCGCGCTCAAGTACGCCGCGGAAGGCGCCAGGCTCTTCATCCCGGACATCAGCCTGGAACGCGCCCTCGAGACCGTCGCCGAGATCAAGGCCAACGGCGGCGACGCCACCGCCACCCTCTGTGACATCTCGGACGAAACGTCCGTCGCGGAGATGGCGGACGCCCTCAAGAAGGCCTACGGCCGCGCCGATATCCTCGTCAACAACGCCGCCATCTGGGCCGGCCTCAACATCACCCCCTGGGACGCCTGGACGACGGCGGACTGGGAGCGCATCTTGAAGGTCAACGTCATCGGCACCTGGCTCGTCTGCAAGGCGCTCGTCCCCCTCATGGGGCCGGGGAGCAAGATAATCAACATCGCCTCCAACGTGGCCCAGGTCCCGGCCGCCCAGGTCTTCATGCCCTACGCCTGCTCCAAGGGCACCATGTACACCTTCACCCACTCGCTGGCGCGGGCGCTCGGGGAGAAGGGCATCAACGTCAACGCCCTCGCCCCCGGCTACACCACCACCCGGGCCAGCCTCGACCAGCGGGACTCGGAGGGCACCTTCAAGCTCGCCACCTCGGAGCAGTCTTTCCAGAGGCGCGAGAACCCGGACGACCTCCTCGGCGCCGCCCTCTTCCTCGCCTCGGCGGACTCGGATTTCATCACCGGCCAGGTCCTCTACGTGGACGGCGGCACGGTGATGCTGTAGCGCCGGGCACCCTTGTCATCCTGAGTCCGCCCCCGGCGGGCGAAGGATCTCGGACGGGGGAAGGGCTCCTCCACATCTCAACGTGAACAAAAGAAGTGGGGCGGGGC
>DAOUEG010000111.1:0-9002 GCA_034430495.1 Dehalococcoidales bacterium | reverse complement strand
ACCTGGAAGACGTAGTCCCCGATTTCCGGCGTGGCGGTGCGGGCGATGGACATGAGGCTCATGAGCGGCTCGCCGAGGGCGTGCTCGGGCCTGATGCCGTCCGGTATCTTCTCGATGATAGAGCCGTGGCCGCGGGCCTGGCGGTCGGTGGGGTTGCACCTGACGTACTCGGCGTAGCAGTCGTCGGCGAAGTAGCCGGTGATGCGGTCGCCCTCCTTGAAGCCCTTCACCAGCTTGCCGACCCGCACGACGGTACCGGCCGGCTCGTGGCCGGCGCGGTGGGGGAAGGGCAGGTTGTTGGTGCCGAGGTAGCCGGACATATCGGACGAGCAGACGCCGCAGGCGTCCACCCGGACGAGCATCTCGTCATCGCCGGTGTCCGGCGTGGGGATATCGCGCAGCTCGAACGTCCCGGGGGCGACGATGAAGGCCGCTTTCATGAGTGTTCCTCCTTGCTGGTCGGTCTAGTCCTCGTAGGGGGCGGGCGGCGGGGGCTCGTAGGTATTGACGGCTTTGGGGTCGTAGGGCGTGTGGAAGGTGGTGGGCCGGTCCGGGGTGCTCCTGGGGTTGGCGGCGATGCTCCCCACCGACGGCGCCTCCACCCAGCCCTGGTGGTAGGGGGACATGAAAATCTGGCGGTACCTGAAGGTGAGGATCTTCCAGGCGCCGTCCTCCTTCACGTACTCCATGTCGTACTTGCCGGAGCAGATGAAGGGGACGCTGCCGAGGGCGCAGAAGCCGTGGGAGTGCCAGACGCCCTTGGCCCGGGTGCCGTCCCGGTTGATTTCGATGATGGGGTTGCAGGTCATGTGGACGGCCAGCCAGCCGGGCCCGAGGGGGTTGTTGCCGCCGAAGACGTCGTTCCAGAAGCGGGTGACGCCGGCGATGCCCTCGTAGACGCCGCTGTCCTCGATCTCGATGGTGACGCCCGGCGTGTGCTGCGCGAACAGGGAAGGCACGTCCCCGCGCCGGCCGATCTGGTAGTAGTGGGAGTAGAGGGACTGGACCTTCTGGATGTCGAGCTCGTCGCGGGCGCGCTGCCCGGCGACCGCCTGGTCTTTGAGTTCCCTGACCTCTGCCTCAAGCTGTTCCAGGGTCATGCTCATGGGGCACCTCCTTACGGATAGAGTTCGGGACTGGACGCGAGCGTCCGGGTGAACTTGAGTTTACGTATCTTCCAGACGCCGTTGATCTTGACGTACTCGCAATCGTTGCGGCCCTGGACCCAGGCGATTTCGGGGACCGAGAAGAGCATGTAGACGGTCCAGTGGCCCTGGGCCGTATCCCCGTCCACGGTGAGGACCGGCTCGCCGACGAGGTGGCCCTCGTGCCGCTCCGTGCGGCGCTTGCCGAGGGTCTCCAGGAATATCCTGCTGAAGTTCTCCCGGCCCTTCATGACGCCGGAGTCGCGGACCTCGACCTCGGCGTCGTCGGTGAAGAGGTCCGGAATCCGGTCGAACTCCAGGCGGTCGTGGTGCTGCATGTAGCGGCGCTGCAGTTTTTTGATCTCCTCCAGGTCTTCCAGCGCCCGCAGGCGTTTTTCCATCTCTGCCATATCCATCGGCTTTCCTCCCCGCGCTTTGCCCTGATTGTACCCCCGCGCGCGAGCCCGCCGCAAACCGGGTTTTGACGAACGCCCGATAATGTACGTACAATAGGCCAATCCCGCCGACGAGGAGGTACCACGATGGACTATACCGAGGGAGACGTCAAGGTCAAGGGCGTCAGCATCCACTACTACCGGACCGGCGGCGCGAAGCCGCCGCTGGTGCTGCTGCACGGGGCCACGGACAACGGGCTCTGCTGGACGCCGGTGGCGGAGCAGCTCGCCGGGGACTACGACGTCATCATGCCGGACGCGCAGGGGCACGGCACGTCGGACCGGCTCGACCCGGGGTTCGCCCATATCAGGCACGCGGACCAGGCGGTGGGCCTGGTCAAGGAGCTCGGCCTGCCGAAGCCGATCATCATGGGGCACTCCATGGGAGCGAGCACGACGGTCAACATCGCCGTCAACTACCCGGACGTGCCGCGGGCCATCGTGCTGGAAGACCCGGGCTGGCGGATGCCGGCGCCGGGCGGCGGGCAAACGGAGGAGGAGCGGAAGCTGCACGAGGAGGTCCGGGAGCAGATGGCGAGCTACGGCAGCCAGACCGAGGCGGACATCCTGGCGCGGGGCCGGGCGGAGCACCCGACCTGGTCCGAGGCGGAGCTCAAGCCGTGGGCGGCCTCCAAGAAGCAGTTCGACCCGACGCTGTTCGAGCGGCTGAAGATGGACATGACGACGTTCGAGGAGCTCGTCCCCAGGATCAACGTGCCGACCCTCCTCATCACGGCCAGCGAGGGCATCGTTTCCGAGAAGGCGGCCGCCCGGGCCGCCGAGATCTGGCGATCCGGGCAGCCGTTCAAGCACGTGCGGATCAACGGGGCCGGCCACAACATCCGCCGCGAGCAGCCGGCCGCCTTCATGAAAGCCCTCAGGGAGTTCCTTGCCAGCGTGAAATAAGACCAAATCCGGCACCAGGGAGGCAGGCATGAGCGAGCGCACCGAGAGCCTTCTGCGGCAGATGACCCTGGAGGAAAAAGTCAGCCTGATGTCCGGCACGGACATCCTGCACACCGCCGGCGTGCCGCGGCTCGGCATTCCCTCCGTCAAGGTGACCGACGGCCCGCACGGGGCCCGGACGCCCGAGGACGGCAACCCGGACGTCACCCTGCCGGCCACGAGCTTTCCCACCGGGGTCGGGCTAGCGAGCACCTGGAACCCGGACCTCGTGGAGAAGGTGGGCGCGGCCCTCGGGGAGGAGGTGCGCGCCCGCGGCTGCATCGTGCTGCTGGGGCCGTGCGTCAACATCCACCGCTCGCCGCTCGGGGGGCGGAACTTCGAGAGCTACTCCGAGGACCCGTACCTCTCGTCCCGCATCGCGGCCGCCTGGATAGGCGGCATCCAGAGCCGGGGCGTGGGGGCCTGCGTCAAGCACTTCGCCCTCAACAACCAGGAGTACGAGCGGATGACGATGTCCTCCGACGCCGACGAGCGGACGATACGGGAAATCTACTTTCCGTCCTTCGAGGCGGCGGTGAAGGAAGCCGGCACCTGGGCGGTGATGTGCTCCTACAACCGGCTCGGCGGGACCTACGCCGCGGACCACCACTGGCTGCTGACCGAGGTGCTCCGGGAGGAGTGGGGGTTCGACGGGCTCGTCATGTCCGACTGGATGGCGGTGCACAGCACGGCGCCGGCGGCTGCGAGCGGGCTCAACCTGGAGATGCCGGGACCGCCGCTGTGGTTCGGGGCGAAGCTCGTCGAGGCGGTGAAAAAGGGCGAGGTCAGCGAGGCGAGGATAGACGACAGCGTGCGGCAGGTGCTCGGGCTGCTGGAGCGGACGGGGGCCCTCGACGCGCCGCCGAAGGTCGGCGACCTGTCCCAGGACCCGGCGCACGCCCGGCTCGCCCGCGAGGTCGCCGAGGAAAGCATCGTCCTCCTCAAGAACAAGCGGCGCACGCTGCCGCTCGTCGGGAAGAACGTCAGGAAGCTGGCCGTCATCGGGCCCAACGCGGCCACGGCCAGTATCCAGGGTGGGGGCAGCGCCCAGGTGGTGCCGTACCACGCCGTGGCGCCGCTCGACCGGCTCTACTCCCACTGCCCGGCCACCATGGAAATCATCTACGAGCCGGGCTGCCGCAACAACGTTGACACCGTACTCCTCGACGCGGCGGACGTGAGGCCGGAGGCGGGCGCGACGCTCCGCGGGCTCCGGGGGGAGTATTTCGCCACCACGGACCTGACCGGCAAACCGGTGCTGACGCGGGTGGACACGAGCTTCAACCTGCGCTGGTTCGGCCCGATGACGCCGCTGCCGGGGGCGAAGAACACCGCGTTCTCCGTGCGCTGGACGGGCGTGCTGACGGCGCCGGCGACCGGCGAGCACGTCTTCGGGCTGGGAACGAACGGCCGGGCGCGGCTGCTCGTGGACGACGCCGAGATAGTCAGCACCGGGGACGGGCCGCAGGCCGGCGATATGTTCAAGATGCCGGAGGTGACCGGGACCTGCCGCCTCGAAGCCGGGAAAACGTACCGGCTGACGGTGGAATACGGCCAGTACCGGCAGGAGACCCCCCTGCTGCGGAGCATCCGCATCGGCTGCACGCCGCCCCTGCCGGCGGACGCCGTGGCGCGGGCGGTGGCGGCGGCCGGGGAAGCCGACGCGGCCGTCGTCTTCGCGGGGCTGACGAACGAGTACGAGAGCGAAGGGTTCGACCGGGCGACGATGGACCTGCCGGAAGCGCAGGTGGCGCTCATCGAGCAGGTGGCGGCCGCCAATCCGCGGACCATCGTCGTGCTCAACAACGGCGGGCCGCTGGCGCTGGAGCCCTGGATAAAGGACGTACCGGCGGTGGTGGAGGCCTACTTCCCCGGCCAGGAGGGCGGCGACGCCGTGGCGGCGGTGCTGCTCGGTGAGGTCAACCCGTCCGGCAAGCTGCCGGACACGTTCCCGAAGCGCTACGAAGAAAATCCCGCTTTCAGCAACTACCCCGGCGAGCACGGGCACGTCAGGTTCGAGGAAGGCATCTTCGTGGGGTACCGGCACTACGATACGAACCACGTGGAGCCGGCCTTCCCCTTCGGGCACGGATTATCCTACACCACCTTCAAGTACGGTGACCTCGTGCTCGACACGCACACCGTCCGTCCCGGCGGGTCCGTGTCCGTCTGCCTGGAAATCAGCAACAGCGGCCGGCGGGCCGGCAAGGAGGTCGTCCAGGTGTA
Organism: Dehalococcoidales bacterium; assembly: GCA_034430495.1. GTDB lineage: Bacteria > Chloroflexota > Dehalococcoidia > Dehalococcoidales > RBG-16-60-22 > DAOUEG01. Next base: position 4,231 of record DAOUEG010000111.1, on the reverse strand, counting down.
CCTGCGGGACCTCGAAGCGCGGCTGCCCCGCCCGGAGAAGGAGCTGAAGGGGTTCATCAAGGTGGACCTGCGGCCGGGCGAGACCGAGTACCTCTGCCTGACGCTCGACGAGCGGGCGCTGAGCTACTGGGACCCGGAGGCCGGACGATGGACGGCCGAGCCGGGCGAGTTCGAGGTGCTCGTCGGGAGCTCCTCGCGGGACATCCGGGCGCGGGCCACCTTCACGCTGACCGCCTAACGTTCGCAGGACGCCAGTCGCTCGTAGGGAGCGGCCCACTTCCCGTGGAAGCCGCCGTTTTTCCATTTTTCGTCGAAGTCCCGCACGGCGGCGGCGTAGGCCTCGCTCCGGGGGAAACCGGCCAGGGCCGCGGCGGTCTCGAACTCGTAGACGGCCAGGTAGCGGGCGGCGTCCGGCGCCTCGCCGGAGAGACGGTAGCGGGACGCCTTCTTCAAGCCCTGGTAGCCCATGAACATGGGCAGGTGGACGTCGTTATACCAGGCGTTGTAGGCGTCCTCGACGGCGGCGTCGCACTCGCTGGCGACGATGAGGATATGCTGTTCCATCGGCCTGCCTCCGCTCAATGCGTATCACGCAGCGGTATTTCCTTGATAAAGGCGTTGATGACGAACGAAAGGATGACGATGGCCATGCCGATGAGGAAGACGTAGCTGAGCGAGGAGCTCAGCGCCTCCCGCAGCGTGTGGAGGAGCTGGTCCAGCACGGCCTGGCTGTTCGGCCCGGCGCCGCTCACCATTTGCGCCAGCTGCGCCTGGGCGTCCGGGCTCATCAGGGCCTGCGGGTTGGTGGCGAGGGCGCTCAGCTGGTCGGCGGGGAGGACGGCCCGGAGCTGGTCCGGCAGCATGCCGGTGAAGACGGTGGCGAAGCGGTTGTTCATGATGGAGCCGAGGATGGACAGGCCGACGGCGCCGCCGATGGAGCGGAAGAAGGCCGAGGCGGAGGTGGCCACGCCGAGGACCTCGTAGGGGACGGCGTTCTGGACGGAAATCATGTAGAGGGGCATGGTGGTGCCGAGCCCGAGCCCGGTGATGACGATATACACCACCGCCATGGCGTAGCTCGATTCGGCGGTGAGGCGGGACAGCAGAAAGATGCCGGCGGCCATGACCCCCAGGCCGACGAAGCCCTGGAGCCGGTAGTGGCCCCCGGCGCGCGAGAGTATCTGGCCGGAGACGAACGAGCCGACCACGGTGCCGAGCATCATCGGCATGAGGAAGGTGCCGCTGGCGGTGGCGGTGGCGCCGAGCACGCCCTGGAAGTAGAGCGGGATGAAGATGATGGTGCCGAACATCCCGATGCCGGTGAGAAAGGTAACGACGAGCGAGACGGTGATGATGTTGTTACGGAACAGGCTGAGCGGGATGATGGGCTCCGCGGCGCGGTATTCGATATAGATGAGCACGCCGAGCATCACCGCCGAGAACACGAAGAGGCCGATAATCGTCCCGGAGCCCCAGGGATACTCCACGCCCGCCCAGGAGAGGGCCAGCATCATGGGAATGAAGGTCAGCACCAGGCCGCTCAGGCCGAGGTAGTCCACCTTATGGCTGACCGTCTCCGGTTTCAGGTTGGGGAAGAAGCGGAGGAAGAGGAGGATGATGATGAGGCCGAGGGGCACGTTGACGAAGAAGACCCAGTGCCAGGTGAGGTTGTCCGTGAGGAACCCGCCGAGGGTGGGGCCGATGACGGAAGAGACGCCGAACACGGCGCTCATGTAGCCTTGGTACTTGCCGCGCTCGACCGGGGGGAAGAGGTCGCCGATGACGGTGAAGGCGTTGGCCATCATGACGCCGGCGCCGATGCCCTGGATGCCGCGGAAGATGATGAGCTGGCCCATCGAGTAGGAGAAGCCGGAGCCGAGCGAGGCCAGCGTGAAGATGAGCAGGCCGCCGATGTAGAAAACCTTGCGGCCGTACATATCCGTCAGCTTGCCGACGATGGGGATGGCCACCGCCGAGGTGATGATGTAGGCGGAGGTGACCCAGGTGTACTGGTTGAAGCCGCCGAGGTCGGCGACGATGCGGGGCATGGCGGTGCCGACGACGGTCTGGTCCAAAGAGCCGAGGAACATGGCCAGCATGACGCCGAGGAAGGTGATGACCACCTCGCGGCGGGGCAGGGAACGCAGCGTAGGGGCGGCGCTCTGGTTCACAGGGGCTTCGTACCTCGTGGGCAGATTACGATATATCGAATATATGAGTATACCAGATTGGGGACCTGCCGCGCACGTACGGCGGGGGCGGTTTTCCGGCGGCGGTCAGGCGCGGGACGGCAGGGCGATGACGGCGGTGCCGGGGGCGGTGACGAGGCCGCTCTGGTTGGCGACCGCCATCTCGCAGGTGACGAGGTGCTCGCCGCCTTCGATGCGCTTGCCGGTGACCCGGCCGCGGATGGTGTTGACATCGCCCATGAGGTTGGGGTGGCGTATCTTCACGGACAGTTTCTTGAGGGTGCCGTCGTCGCCCATCCAGTCGGTGGCGTACTGGCTGAGCCAGCAGACCCGCTGCGGGCCGTAGTCAGAGGCGCCCTCCAGCCCGGCGCGCTGCTGCTGCTTCTCGCGGGAGAAGCCGATGTCCACGCCGGGGCGGCGCTGCTCGATGCGGCGGGGGACCGATGGCGCGAGGACGCTGAAGCGGAGGATCTCCATCATGGTGAGGAGGCCCTTCTCCATGAGCGGCATCTCCTCGCCGATGGCCACGTCCTCCCAGTAGCGGGGCTCGGCGCCGCGGCGGACGCGGTCGTAGGCGAGCAGGTCCGGGGACTTCTCCTCCGTCTCCGGGCGGGGCGCGCGGTCAATCTTGACGGCGTGGCCCTGCGGCGGCAGGAAGCGGCAGACGGTGGGGTGGATGACGCCGACGAGCTCGCCGTGCTGGTTGCGGTAGCGCGTCTCCCCGGTGGTGAAGAGGAGGGTGCCGAGGGCCTGGCTTTTCTTGCGCTCGGTGGCGAGGGCCTTGCCGGAAACCGTCAGGGTATCCCCGCGGCGGATGGTCGCAGAGAATTCCAGCTCGGCGCCGGCGTAGAGCAGAGCCAGGTCCGGCCGCGGGGGCCGGCCGGGCCGGCCGTTGGCGGGTGTGCTGCCGTGGGTAACGGCGTAGAGGAAGGTGGGCGGGGCGACGAGGCCGCCGAAGCGGCTCCGGGCGGCGTAGTCCTCGTCAATCCAGAGGGGATTGCCATCGCCGACGGCCTCGGCGAAGTTGAAGATGGTATCGCGCGTGGCCTCGTGGACGATGCGCTCGCCGTCGAGGTCGTACTCCTTCCCTATCTCGGCGCGGTAGTCACGCTCGAAGGCGTCGAGGGGGTTTTCGCTCTGGCTCATGCTTGCTCCCGCCGGCTACTCGAACATGATGACGTTGCGGAGGGCCTCGCCGGACTCGGTGGAGGCGACGGCCGCGGCGATATCGTCGAGCTTGTAGCGGCCGGTGATGAGCTCGTCGAGCTTGAGCTTGCCGGAGAGGTACATGGCCACCAGGTTGGGGATGTCCACGGCGAGGTTGGTAGCGCCCATGAAACCGCCGATGAGGTGCTTCTCCGTGGGGATGATTTCCAGCGGGGAGAAGCAGAGCTCCTGGTCCGCCGGCGGCAGGCCGATGAGGACGGTGGTGCCGCGGGCGCCGGTGAAGGCCATGCCCTGCTTGATGGCGGCGATGCTGCCGACGGTGACGTAGACGTAGTCCGCGCCGCGGCCGGCGGTGAGCTGGCGGATTTTGTCCCCGGCGTCCCTGTCCAGCGCGTTGACGCCGTGGGTAGCGCCGAACCGTTTGGCGGCTTCCAGCTTGGCATCGAGGGTATCCACGGCGATGATGGGGTAGGCGCCGACGTAGGCGGCCCCCTGGAGGGCGTTGATGCCGACGCCGCCGGCCCCCATGACGACGACGCTGGAGAAGGCGGGGGGCCTGGTGCGGTTGACGACGGCGCCGAAGCCGGTGATGACGCCGCAGGCGAGCAGGGCGGCGCGGTCGAGCGGCATCTCGTCCGGGATGGGGACGAGCTGGGACCGGTCCACGAGGACCTCCTCCGCGAAGCCGCCGATGCTGCCCCGCTGGGCGAGCGGCGAGCCGTCCTGCAGCGTGAGGCGGGCGCGCTGGGGCGGGGCGAACTTGGAGGGACAGAGGTGGGGCCGGCCGGTGACGCAGTAGTAGCAGGTGCCGCAGGAGGCGAGCAGGGAGACGACGACGCGGTCGCCCGCCTTGAAGCCGGTGACGCCGGGGCCGA
>DAOUEG010000110.1:0-27187 GCA_034430495.1 Dehalococcoidales bacterium | reverse complement strand
TATAACGATATCCAAAAAATCAACGAACAAGTAATTAGTCTATTAGAAGGTATGCCGGAACAATTATCTGTTGCCCATGTGCTGTTAGATCAAGCTGACGCAGATTTTCTTGAAGGTGCCTTTGCGCCGTTTTGGGATTCTATTGAAAAAGCCGCGAATAGGTTGGCTGCGTATGAAGAAAACATACGTAGCATAAAATACTTGGCATCGAAATACGTAACAAACTCCAACGAGTTGGTAGCAAAATACGGGACGCCACCACCTATCTTTTCCCTTACGGAAAGATCGATACCCAAGCTAAGTGCTGGTACGTCAACTTCTGAACGTATGAAAGCCATTGTACGTAAAGCACAAAGCGATTTTCAGTTTTCGATGATTTATGAGCAACGAAAAACGAATCGACTTCTGGTTGAAGGATTCACGAGCCTTGCTATGGCATTGGAGGAAATGACCTGGCAAATAACATCGTCCATTGATAGTCTTAACGATTCTATCCGAGGGATTGACGTATCAGTGAGACAATCGCTGAATGAACTCAACACTAGTTCAAGTGAAATGTCAAGAAGCATTGATGTCCAACTTTCAGATATGGCCGAACGCGAACAAAAAGCTTTACAGATTTTAGATAATATTCAACACCGGAAACTCCTGTGAATCTCAATTTGTCAGGAAAATTTATCGTACATGAACAGATGGGACTTTTCGCGATAGATGTTCTAGGCAGCACGAGAAGGGAATTTTCCGCCCACCCGATCCTCCAAACAATACACTCTATCAAATAAACAAACAAAAAAGCGGGGGCCATCACGGCCCCCGCTCGATGCCATGGAAACGATTCCTTTTTACGTGGTCACCTGCTCCGGGGTGGCGAGGTGGTAGCCCACGCCGGGGACGGTCTGGATGTAGCGCGGGTTCTTGGGGTCCGGCTCCAGCTTGCGGCGCAGCCGCCCCACGAAGACCCGCAGGTACTCCTTCTCGGAGGAATACTCCTGCCCCCAGACGCTCTGAAGCAGCATGCTGTGGGTCAGCACCTTCTCCGAGTTGAGGGCCAGGTGCTGGAGCAAAGCGTACTCGGTGGGAGTGAGCGGCACCTCGCGGCCGTCCACGGTCACCCGCCGCTTGGCGAAGTTAATCTCCATGCCGTCCATGACGAAGTTCGCCTGGGCGGGCGAGGAGGCGGCGTCGCCCACGTGGCGGAAGGCCGTCTTGATGCGGGCCATCAGCTCGGCGATGCCGAACGGCTTGGTCAGGTAGTCGTCGGCGCCGAGCTCCAGGCACTTGACCTTGGCGTTCTCGTCGCCGCGGGCGCTGAGGATGATGATGGGCACGTCCGACCACTCCCGGATGCGCCGGACGACCTCCACGCCGTCCACCTTGGGCATCATGAGGTCGAGTATCATCAGGTCAACGAAGTCCCGCTGCACAGCCTCCAGGGACTCCTCCCCGTTGACCGCGGTGACGACCTCGTAGCCCCGGGCCTTGAGGTTGGTACTCAACAGCCGCAGGATGGCGGGGTCGTCGTCAACTATCAGGATTCTTTTCTTTTCCATGGCTTGGTTCCCTTTCTGCCACCGGGAGCGTGAACCGGAAGGTGGCGCCGTGGCCGGGGGTGCTTTCCACCCAGACCGTGCCGCCGTGGGCCTCGACGATGCCCTTGCAGATGGCCAGGCCGAGCCCGGTGCCCTTCCTTCTCCCGGCTTTGCGGCCGTCGCCCTGGAAGAAGCGCTCGAAAATCTTTTCGTGCATCTCCTCCGGGATGCCGAGTCCCTCGTCCTTGACGCTGACGAGGAGGCCGCTGTTGCCTTTCCTGGCGGATACCATGATGGTGGTGTTGTCATCGGAGAACTTGACCGCGTTCTCGACGAGGTTGGTGATGACCTCGCAGACGCGCCCCTCGTCAATGGAGACCGGCGGCAGCTCCCTGGGGACGTCAATAATGAGCCGGTGCCGCGGCGTGATGGTGTCCAGGCGGTCCTTGATGGCGTAGACGACGTTGTGGAGGGGCAGGGGCGTCCGCTTGACCTCGAGGGCGTCCGCCTCGAGCCGGGACATCATCAGCAGGTCGTCCACGAGGCGGGTGAGGGTGTCCGCGTCCTTGTCAATAGAGACGAGGAAGTCCCGCCGCGTCTGCTCGTCGAAGATGACGTCCGGCTGGAGCAGGGAGTTGGCCGAGCCCTTTATCACGGCGAGGGGCGTGCGGAGCTCGTGGGAGACGTTGGCGAGGAACTCCGTGCGCATGGCATCGAGCTCGCGGAGGGCGCGGGCGCTGGAAGCCTCCTCGTAGAGCTGGGCGTTGCGGACGGCGATGGCTATCTCGCGGCCGATGCCGGTCAGCAGCTCGACGATGCTCGGGCTGAAGCCGTTGGCGAAGCTGGTGGCCACGCCGAGGACGCCGAGCACGCCGCCGAGCAGCTTCAGCGGCACCGCGGCGAAGGAGCGGTAGCCGCCCTGCTTGAGGAAATCGAGGTCGGTGCCGTCGTAGGCGGTGAGGTCCCCGTGGACGACCGGGTTGTCCTCGTGGAAGACCTTGCCGAAGAAGCCGTAGGTATCGTCCGCCTCCGGCGGGACGGCGCCGCGCTTGAGCGGGGAGAGCCCCTGCTGCCCCTTGAGGACGAGGCGGCCGTTCTCCTGGAGGTAGGCGAAGCTCGCCTCCATGCCGGTGCACTCGTTGACCTTTTCCAGGGCGGCGTCCACGATCTGCTGCAAATCCAGCGACTGCGAGACGGCCTGGGCCACGCTGAGCAAAGCGTTGGAGACGTGGTTGTGGCGCTCCAGCTCCTCGACGAGCTGGCGGTTCTCCTGCACGAGGCGCTGCTTCTCCAGGCCGCGGTTGATGACGGCCAGCAGGCTGTCCGGGTCGAGCGGCTTCTCCAGGTAGGCGAAGGCCCCGTAGTTGAGGGATTTCACCGCGTTCTGCACCGAGGAGTGGCCGGTGAGCATGATGGCGCAGATGTCCGGGTATCCGGCGATGATGGTGGAGAGGAGCTCGGTGCCGTCCACGTCCGGCAGGCTGATGTCCAGGATAACGACGTAGTAGAACCGCTTCTCCAGGCGCGCCATGGCGTCCGCCCCGGAGGAGGCGGTGTGGACCTTCAGGCCCTTTTTCCCCAGAATGCGGGATATGATTTCGAGAAAGTCCTCGTCGTCGTCAACGACGAGGATATACTCTTCACGCTGCTCCATGTTTTCTCCGGGAGCGCCGCGAGGCCGGGCTCAGCTTCTTGACGATGTCCGCGGCGGTGGCGGGGTCGAACGGCTTGTAGAGGCAGGTGACCCCGGAGCTCTGCTGGGCCCGTTCCAGGGCGTCCCGCACCTCGTTGCGGAAGCCGGTCATCATGACCGTCGGCAGGTCCGGGTTCATCTCCTTGAGGCGAAGGAAGGTTTCCAGCCCGTCAATGTGCGGCAGCTTGACGTCAATGAAGGCCATGCGGCAGGGCTGGCGGGCGGCGATGTCCATCGCCTCCTCGCCGGAGGCGGCGGAGACGACCTCGTTGCCGTCGAGCTCCAGTATCTTGGTGAGCGTCTCGCGGATGTCGCTGTCGTCGTCCACGATGAGGATGGGCCCGGCGCTGGCGGCCTGCATGATGAGCTTCATGAGCTCGTCAATGCGGATGGGCTTGCTGATGACGTCGTTGACGCCCTCGGAGCGGGCGGTCTCGATGAGCTCCTCGTCGGAGTAGGCGGTCATCAGGAAGACGGGCGCGCCGGAATCCAGCTCGCGTATCTTTTTAAAGGCCTCCACGCCGTTCATCTCCGGCATGACGACGTCCATCAGGGTGACATCGAAGGTCTGCTCGCGGAACTTGTCCACGGCGGCGGCGCCGTCGGCGGCCGTTTCCACGCAGAAGCCGCGGCGTTTCAGTATCATGGCGAAGGTCTCGAGCAGGTCCTGGTTATCATCGACAACGAGAATGGTCGGCGTGTCGCTCATGCGGGATTACCTCCTGGTTTCTTGCGGTAGTTTCACGGTGAAGGCGGTGCCCTTGCCCACCTCCGACTGGACCTCTATCTTGCCGCCGTTCTGCTCCACCAGCCGGCGCGTGATGGCCAGCCCCAGGCCGATGCCCTTGGGCTTGGTGGTGAAGAGCGGCTCGAAAATCTTTTCCATGTTCTCCGGGGTGATGCCGCAGCCGTTGTCCGAGAAGCGCACCCAGACGTAGCCGCCTTCCTCGCCGGTATCAATGCCGAGCTCGCCCTCCCTGCCGTTCATGGCCTGGACGGCGTTGGACATGATGTTGGCGAAGACGCGCTCCATCTGCTCGGCGTCCGTCCTGACCTGGAAGTGGTGGCCGTTGAGGCGGTTGGCCAGCTTGACGCGGTCCGGCAGCTCCAGGTAGGAGAGGCTCTCGGTGATGAGCATATTGAGGTCCGCCACCACCTGGGTGGGCGGCTTGATGCGGGTGAAATCGAGCAGGTCCGTCACGATCTTGTTGGCGGCGTCAATCTGCTTATCGAGCACCTTGAGGGAGGCGAGCGCCTCGGCGTCCTTCTCGGTATCGAGCGACATGCCCAGCAGGTAGGCGCAGTTGCGGATGACGTTGAGCGGGTTGCGCAGCTCGTGGCCCACGCCGGAGGCGAGCTCGCCGACGGCGGCCAGCCGCTCGGAGCGGATGAGCTTCTCCTGGACCTTCTCCAGGTCGCGGGTGCGGGCCTCGACCTCCTGCTCGAGCTGCTGGTAGTACTGCTGGAGGGACTGCTCCAGCTCCAGCTGGCGCAGGGCGCCGCTGATGCGCTCGACGAGGGTCTTGGCGAGGTGGTTCCGCTTCTTGAGGTAGGGGTTGGAGCGGCCGGAGTACATCTCCACCAGGCCGGCGGTCTCCCCGTTGACGACGAGGTTCTCCGTTATCTTGCCGGAGGACTTGGCGAAGTCCGGGCTCTTGTAGACCTGGTCCTGGTAGGTGATGCGGACGCTGGTGGGCGTGGTGGTGACCATGGCGCCCGGGACGAGCGTCACGACCGTTTCCAGGAACTCGCCGATGGAGCGGCTTTCGTCGGCCGCCATGCCGATGTCGTAGAGGCACTTCATCTCCTTCATGCGCTGGCGGTGCTCTATCTCGCTCCGCTGCACCATGGCCACGACCGAGCCGACGGCGCTGAGGATGATGACGAAGGCGGTGGGCTTGAAGAAGGCGTTGGGGTAGTTATCAATGAGAATGGCGTGGGGCAGCAGCATGATCATGGAGATGAAGGCGGCGATGACGGCCGGGCGCACGCCGTAGATGTAGGCGGTGTAGACCACCGGCACGAAGAACACCAGGCCGAGGAAATCAATACCGGCCAGATTGTGCAGGCGGTTCATGCCCTCGCTGAGGCCGCTCCAGTTGAACAGCCCGGCGATGACCGGCAGGTAGTACACGAGCACGGCCAGCACCATGGTGCCGACGATGTACGGCAGGTGCTTGTGGTTGATTTTCAGGCGCTTGCGCCAGCCTTGTTTCTGCTTCTTCAGGTTCGTCTGCATTTCCGCCTCCGGGCAGCGCGGAAGGCCTACTGCCCCCACACTATCAAGCTACTACCGGCCCCCCGGCCGGGCAACAGTGCTATCCCTCATTTTCTTCGGGAGACCCCTCAGCCGTTCCCTAGCGGGACTGCTGCCACTCCTTGATGATGCTTTTAATCTCCTCGATGTCATCCACGAGCTCCTGGACGGACACGTCCGGCAGGAAGTTGATGAGGTTCGCCAGGGGGTTGTCCTCCTCCTCCTCCTGGCCGAACAGGTTTTTCAGGTCGTCCCCCTCGCTCTCCGGCTCGAGCGACGCCTCGTCGGTGTCATCCCCGGTCCCGGTATCGGCGGGCACGTCCTCCAGGTTGAGGCCCTCGGCGGCGGGCTCCGCGTCGGCCTCCGGCCTGGTCATGTCCACCAGCTGCACCGGGCTGCTGCCGTCGGTCGGGGTATCGAACCGGGGGTCCTCCTCGTCGTCGAGCTGGATATCGTCGAGGGTCAGCTCCTGAAGGGGCGGGTGGGGCCCGACGGCCGGCTCGCCGTTTTCCTCCTCGTCTTCGGCGTCGTCGTCTTTCTTGAGACCCCGGAGGCGGCTCTGGGCCTCCTCCAGGTCCCGCGTGCGGCTGGCGAGCCGCTTTTTCATCTCGGCTATCTGCTCGGCGCTGGTGCTCTCGATGACCACGTCATCGGAGTTGGCCGCGTCTTTCTTCTTGAGCGAGAAGTTCTTGATATTGCCGAATTTCATGGTGCGCCTCCTGAGTGGCGTGCTTTACTACCGGAACAGCCCGTCCCGGTAGGCCTTGGAAAGGACGGCGTAGACATCATAGAAGTCCACCTTGCCCTGCTCCGTGATACGGCGCAGGACGTCCGACCTCTGTTTCAGTACCTTGTAAATCTGGCGGCGCTTCTCCTCCGGGTAGCCGCGCCGCGGGGCTATCTTGTTCTCCAGCAGGTAGGAGTTCTGGAAGCCGCGGAACTGGAAGGTGTCCGTCACCGGGTTCCAGTTGAAGACCTCGATGAAGGAGAAGGAGTCCGAGATGGAGTCATAGCTGACGATTTCATTAATGCTGGTGAGGCGGCGTCCCAGGCTGCCGTTGGGCAGCCGGAGCTGCTGGGCGATGACCACCACGTTGAGGTTGTCCACGTAGGTCTTGGGCACGTTGATGGGGTTGCCGGTGACACGCTGGATGAGCTTGGAGACGGAGGCGGCGTGGAAGGTGCTCATGCAGGCGTGGCCGGTCTGCATGGCCTGGAAGGCGATGGCGCCCTCGGCACCGCGGATCTCGCCGACGATGATAAGGTTGGGGCGCTGCCGCAGGGCGGCCTTCAGCAGGTCGAACATGGACACCTCGGAGGCGTCCTCGTCCTTGGAAGAGCCGCGGGTGACGCCGCGTATCCAGTTGTGGTGCGGCACCTGGACTTCCGGCGTGTCCTCGATGCTGACGATCTTGCTCTCCGGCGGGATGAAGCAGGTAAGGGCGTTCATCAGCGTCGTCTTGCCGGAGGCCGTCTCGCCGGCGACCCAGACGTTCATGTTTTCCTGGAGGATGAGCGAGAGGTAGGCGGCCATATCGAAATTGAGGGCGCCGAACTGGATGAGCTCCAGGATGCTGAGGGGCGTCTCGGCGAATTTACGAATGGTGAAGTTGCTGCCCCGCTTGGAGACGTCCGTGCCGTAGACGATGTTGATACGGGAGCCGTCCGGCAGCGTGGCGTCCACCACCGGCTCGCGGAAGGTGACGGGGTGCTGGATGCTCTCCGCCAGCTCGATGACGAACTTGTCCAGCTCCTCGTTGACATCGAAGCCGATGCTCGTCCGCAGGCCGCCGAATATCTTGTGCTCCACGAAGAAGTTGCCGAGGCCGGAGCAGGAGATATCTTCGATGTTGGGGTCCAGAATCATGGGGTCCATGGCGGCCATGCCTTCCAGCTTGCGCCGCAGCAGGTAGCGGAGGGCGGTGTACTGGAACTTGGTAATGTCTATCTTGCCCTTATCGCCGCCGCCCATCTTGAGGAAGAGCGGTTTCTTCTCTTTCTTGGGTTTGGCTTCCGGTTTGTCCCCGGTCTCCGCGGCGCCGGTATCGCCGGCCTTGGCCTTGGGTTTCCCGGCGGCGGGCGCGGGGGGCTTGACCTCGGCGGTGATGTTGACGACGCGGTCCACGATGTTCATGATGATTTCGAACCGTTTGCCGGCCTCTTCCACGCCCTCGAGCTCCTCGACGAAGTCCGCCAGGCGGTTCTCGACGCGTTCGAGCAGCTCGTTCTGGGCGTCAATGAAGCTCGGCTCCACGGCCAGGTAGTAGTCGCGGATATCGGCCGGGTTGGCCAGGATGTGGATGAATACCCCGCCGCCGACCGGGTAGATGAGGTTGGGGTCCTTGATGCCCTTGAGCGCCCGGGTAATCTTGGCGTAGTAGGCGGGTATCGGCACGCCGTGCTCCGGGAGCATGCGGAGGTACTGCAGCAGGTGCGGGTACTCCCGGCACACCTTCTGGACCTCCGGCTCCAGGTCGTTGAAGACGGGACAGAGGTTGGTGGCCGTCCCGCACTCCTTCCCGCAGTCGCCGGGGCAGGGCACGATCTCGAAGGGCAGCTGCAGCTTGTCTATGGTTATACCCTCGCTTTCGCCAGCGGGATGATGCGCATGCCGAGATTGGGTTCGATGTCAAAGGAAACGACGTCCCCGGTGGGGCGCTCCGCGCCGCGCACCTTGAGGACCTCGAGCAGCTTGACCATGCTGTCGCCGACCTGTTCCAGCCGCAGCCGGAAGCGGGCGTCGCAGAGGGAGCGCGTCCGGGAGAGCAGGTCTTCCTCGAAGGCGTAGGAGTGGGCCACCAAGATGATGGTCCGGCCGTCGTCGCAGAGGCCCTTGCAGCGGGAGAAGAAGTCAATGATGGCGATGGGCGTGCTGTGGGCCACCAGCAGCGTGATGGAATCCACCACGATGAGCTTGAAGTCCACCGGGAGGCGGTCGAAGTGGGCCGTCAGCACGTGGAACGGTTTCTGGCCGCCCTGCATGCCGCTGTGGAAGACGAGCGGGAAGATGCGCAGCCGGTCCGCCAGGAAGTGGTCCTGCACCGGCAGGGCCAGCGAGTCCATCTGGGAGATGAGGCTGCGGACGTTGTTCTCCGTGGTGTAGTAGCCCACGCCGATGTGCCCGGCCACGAGCGTGCCGTTGGTGAGGTGCTGGCAGAGCACGCTCTTGCCGGCGTCCGAATCGCCTTCCACCAGACACAGGGAACCGAGCGGTATGCCGCCGCCCAGTTTCTCGTCTACCTCGGAGACGCCGGTGACGATGGATTCTCTCTTTTTCTCAGCCATGGGTGGTTACCTCGCTTTCACGGCTGCGGTTATTGCTTGTGTTTTTTGGCGGCGGGGTCAACGAGGGCGCCCGGGGCCAGGTCAATGCTGTACTCGCGGCTCTCGCCGTTGCCGTTCGGGAAAACGAGCTTCAGCTTGACCGGTGCGTCCGGGTGTTCCTCCCCGTCGGCTATTTCCTCCTCGTCAATCTCGTCGCTGATGTCCGCCGGGGCGCCCCAGGAGGGGATGACGGGGTGGAGGGGCGTCTCGCCGCCGGTGAGGATGCCGTGGAGCGAGAGCATCTGCTCGCTCCAGACGCCGGCGCTCGTTTCCACCTCCGGCTTGTCATTGGTGAGCTCGGCCAGGTGGAGGATGACGTCCTTCATCTCCGGCGAGAGGTGCCCGCTGACGCCGTACACCTCGAGGAACACCGGCAGCTGGTCGTAGCCGATGTCCCGCGTCGCCCGGGAGACCCAGTTGATGAGGTTGGCCATCATGTTAACCTTGGGCACGGCGGAGAGGATATCGTTTTCGGCAGCACGATAGTTGTCCATAGCCAGGGGTTCTCCTTCGTCGTCGTCAAGCCCGGTCTCGGGCAGGTCTTCCATGTCTTCGTCGCCCTCGTCACCTTCCTCGCCCTCGCCGGGTTCATCGCCCGGCTCCTCGTCCTCCGGGTAGGGCGGCTCCAGCTCGTCGTCGGGGAGGATGTCCCCCTCGCCGAAGGGCAGGTTCGCGGTGCCGGCGGTCTCGACGTCCTCCGGCGTCTCGCCCTCGGCCAGCGGCATGCCGCCGGCCTCGCCCTCGTCGTAGGACTCCTCGGTGGAGAAGATGTCGTCCTGCGGGACCTCCTCTTCGTCCGTGGCGGCGGCTCCCGCTCCCTCCGCCGGGACCTCTTCCTCGGTCTGTTCGAGGGTGTCTTCCGGCTTGTTCTGTTCCGGCATCTCGAAGCTGCCCCGCATGCTGACCTTCTGCTCGCCGTCGGCGCCGAGCGCCTGGAGGATGGTGGATATCTCGGAGCTGGGCAGCTCCATGTTGAGCAGGTAGTCGCGCACGCTGGCCAGGGACTGTTTGACCTCTCCCTTGAGGAGCTTGATCTCTTCCTGGAGGGCGGTCAGTTTCTTCGTATCGGCCATCGGTCCTTACCTCCTGTCCGCTTCCAGTTCCTCGCGGAGCCGGGCGCGTTCGAGGTCGTTGGGGATGGGCGTGAGCGCTTCCATGAGGAACACCCTGATATCCATCAGGATGTCCTTCAGTTCGTCCCGGACCTCTTCAAATTCCTTGATAACGGTATCTATTTCAGGTTCTTCAGGCATAAGGGTGCCTCCTCACATCTGGGCAACGGACGCGAACAGGGCGTTGGCCAGCATCGGCAGGACGATCAGGGCGAACCCGGAGATGGCGCCGGTGATGGCGAAGTTGCTTAAAATCCGGTACTTGCTGCCGCCGTCGGCCACGCTCGGCACGAGGGCGTTGGCGACGGTGTAGACGAGCACGAGCGGCACCACCATGCTGTGCATCATCTGGAGCCCGCCCAGGTTGAAGCTGGTGAGCGAGGACATGGACGGCGCCCCGGAGACGCTCGGCAGGGTCTGCTGGGCGGTGTTGACCATGCTGGCGAAGGCGGTGATGACCTCCGTGATGAAGACGAGGATAATGACGACGGCGGTGTGCATGGTGATGCAGAGCCAGCGGAACGGGCCGGACACGGTGCGGCGCCGAGCGCGCAGCAGCGCGACGCGGTCCGCGTAGGCGGAGGCCTGCTGGCCCGCCTGGCCGGCCGAGCCGCCGACCTCGATGGCATCGTAGAACATGCCGACGCTGCGCCGCGCCAGCTCGCTGCCCGTCTCCTCCACGAAGCGGCGCCAGGAGAGCTTGGTGCGGATGCCGGCGGTGAGGCGCGTGTGCAGGTTCTTCACCGAGTTCCGCAGCACGTTGATGGCCTCCAGGTCAATGCGGCTCAGCGCCGCGTTGATGGTGGTGCCGAGGGCGTTGCAGACGCCGCCGAGCGACCGCAGGAAGGTACCGACCTCGTTGTCCCGCTTGGCTATCTTGCTGCCGTCCCGGTTCATGATGTAGCCGATGGGGAAGCAAAGACCCGCCACGGCGATGAGCCCGTAGCCGATGTTCTGCCCTGACAGCAGGAACACGGTGCCGACGAGGACCGCCACCGGCAGGATGATTTTGAAGAGCCGGGCGGCCAGCTTTTGCTCGCTCGAGCTGGCGATACGCAAATTGGTGGACTCCTTGGGGGACACCAGCCAGATGAGCCACACGCCGATGGCCGTGGTCATCACGGAGATGAACGCCATGGCGATGACGAGCGACGTCTGGATGCGCCAGATCATGGTGGAGACGATGCCGATGACGACCACCAGCACGGCGGACAGGATGAGGGACACGTAGGCGTCCGTCCACATCTTGAGGGCTTCCAGGTTGCGGCCGTACTCGTTCTCGTAGTCCTCGGCGCGGGCCTTGGCCTCGCGGATGAGGAACTCGGACTCCGGCTCGCCGGAGATGAGGGAGCTGGAGAGCCGGAGCAGGAGGCCCTTGACCTCCTCGTCCTGGGCGGGCTCGCCGATGGCGCGGCAGGCCCGGGCGTAATCATACTTGAGGCGCTCGCGGGCCAGCTCCACCCGCTTGAAGTAGATGGCGGAGGAGCACTCCAGCTCCGCGGCGCGCTGGAAAATCTGGTCGCGCGGCACCCCGGCGGCGGCGATGGTGGCCATGTAGGCGAGCTGATAGTACATATCAAAGCTCATCTGGGAGTGGCCGGATTTCTTCTTGCCGTCCCCGGCGAAGGGGTTGGCGTGCTTTATGGCGTCGAGCAGTTTCATATCTAGTAGCCGATCCTCGTCTGGTTGGCCAGGGAGAGGGAGCTGTCGTCCACGTCCAGGTTGATGCTGTTGGTGTAGCTGGAGGGGCCCTGTCCCGTTGACTGGCCGTAGAAATCTATCTCCAGCAAATCGGACTCGTCCACCACCGTGTAGCCGGGGAAGTTATAGGTGGCGGTGACCGTCTGCCAGTTGTTGAAATTGGTGAGGTTGACGATGGCCACGCGGGTGGCGATGGTCTGGCGCACCGTGCCGTCCTTCTCGCGGATGAGGACGTCAATGTTCAGCTGGGCGTAGGTCCCGAAGCCGAACCAGCTCCCGTTGGCGCGCCCGCGGTAAGTGACCGTCCAGGTGGCCGCCGGGACGGACGTGACGCCGTTCAGCGTGAAGCAGTGCCGGGCGTCCTGGGACGCGGCTGCCTGGTTGTAGAGGAGCCAGCGGCCGGTCTGCCGCCGGTAGATGGTGCCGGTCGTTTCCGTGATGGCGCCGCCGTCCGGCGTCACCCCGCCGAGCAGGTAGAAGTAGTCCGTGCCGGCGATGGCGAACGTCTCCGCGTGGGGCACGTACATCCCGCCCGCCGGGACGGTGAAGTCGAGCGAGGAGCAGACGCCGTTATCGGCGATGACGGTGACCTGGGCGCTGGTGGAGGCGGCCGGCGCCGGGTTGAGCGGCGCGTATATCATGAGCTCTTCCTGGGGGTTGAGGATGCCGGGGTCGAAGTACTCGTTGGGGCCGTTGTGCCAGATATCCGCCGCGGTCCACTCGTTATCGCCCGGGGTGCCGGTGGTGTAGGGGAGCCAGACGGCGTGTGAGGTCCCGCCGGCGTCCTCGTAGCGGACGATGACGTCCCAGTGGGCGTAGTCCGCCAGCTTGTCGAGCCCGGTATTGCGGACGCGGACGCGGAGGGCGTCATCGAACGTCACGGACTCCACGGTGACCTCGGTCACGGCGGAGCGGGTGATGTCCGCCTCGCGGGTGCTGATGGCGCTCATGCTCACGGCGGCGGTATCGGCGGAGGTGAGGATGCCCTGGGAGAGCATCATCCCGCCGACGATTACCAGCGCCAGGCACATGATAGAGACGACCACCGTGGCCATCGGCTAACTCCTCGTTCCTTTCCCGGCTACGGCCCGAAGTAGGTCGAGGCCGTGACCCCGCTCGGCGTGCTGATGACGGCCAGGTTGGTCGTCCCCGCGCCCACCGACGGGAAGAGGTAGGTGCGTATCAGCATTTGCTCGCCGGGGTTGAGCACCCCCGGATCCACGATTTCCGGGGAGCCGTTCAAATGTATCCAGACGACCTCCCACTCGTAGGTGGCGGCCGTCCCGGTGTAGGGCAGCCATTCCACGTGGTAGGTGCCGCCGCTGTCATAGTACTGGACGATGAGGTCCCAGTCTTCAAAGTCAGAGATCTTGGTCTGCCCGGTGTTCTCCACGGTTATCTCCAGCAGGTCCGGGCCGGGCAGCAGGGTGCAGGTGGCGTCCACCGGCGTTACCTCCGTCCGCAGGATGGCCTCGTCGCGCTGGCCCACCTCCTGGAGGCCGGTGGTGCTGGCGTCCACCGAGGTCATGAACCCCTGGGCCATCGTCATACCCCCGAAGACGATGAGCCCGATGCAGATGATTGATATAATCGCCGTTTCCATACCGCCCGCCCCTCACATGCTCAGGTAGTACTCGTCCGAGATACCGTTGGGGATAATGAACTTGGCGTAGTAGGTCCCTGAGCCCGGGTCACTGCTGTAGGTTATGGTTATCTTGATAGTGGCACTGGTACCCCACTCCGTAGCGTTTTCAATCTCGTAGCTCCACTGGGGGTAGGAGCCGCCCGCATCGTCCGTGTAGGGGATGCGGTCAAAGTCCGTCTCCTGCCCGAAGAACAGGTCGCAGTCATCAATGTTGGTGATGCGCTGCGTACCGACGTTCTTGATCCAGAGGTACACCTCGGTCCGGCCCGCGTTGCTGGTCCCGTGGACAATGCTGACGCGGCTCTTCATCCGCTCGTCAACCTGCTCCGCCATGCTGACCATGGCCTGGGAGGAGCGGTTGACCATCGGGTAGACGCTGTTGAAGACGAAGATCATGCAAACAACGCCCGCGATGATCAGAAGAGCGGTGGTAATGGCCTTGTCCACGAAGACCTCCTCTTCTTCTCCAGGGAACGGACGGTACGACTATGGTCCGTTTTTGCCTCCGCGAGCCCGGAGCCTGCCTGGCGCCCTGGCACCAAGGGTGTCCGGGTGAGGGACGGCCGAAGCCTCCCTCACCCGGACGGACAAACACCCCAACCGCTGCTTACCGCAGGTTCATGATGGTGTCGATGTAGGCGGGGGTGGTGCGCTGGACCTCCAGCACGGCGCCGACGGGCGTGTTCACCACCAGGCTGAACTGGGTGTTGATGCCCAGGGCCTGGGTGCTCAGCGCGTCAATGAGGTTGCCCGCGCCGGCCCCGGCGGTCGTATCGCCGACGGTGACCTTGAACTTCTCGTTGGTCTCGAGCAGGTTGTCGGCGTCGGCATCACCGAGCTTGGTGATGGCCCAGTACAGGTCGTTCACGGTCTGGTACTGGTCAATGTAGTTGATGACGACCTTGTTGGAGCTGCCGCTGGCGGCCACGCCGGTGGCGTTGTCCGCGGTGGGCGGGGTGAAGTCAATGGGCTGGCCGCCGAGGACGTTGGCCACGGTGAAGCTGATCTGGCCGATGTCACCGGTGGCGCCGGTGCTGTTGGCGGTGGCGATGACGTTGCCCTTCAGCTCCAGCGTGCTCTGAGCTTCTTTCAGCCCGGAGTAGACGGCCTCCTGGCTCTTCTGCGTGGAGAAGAGGCCGGCGGAGAGGGTCGTATAGGCGAACACGGCCGCCACGACGACGAAGGCGATGAGGATAATCGCCGTCTCGAGGCCGGTAATGCCTTTTTGGCTCATGAATTTCTTAAGCATTTTTCCTCCTGTTAGTTAAACCTGGCAAGGGACTGGATTACCGCAGGTTGACGATGGCGTCAATCCAGGCGGGCGTGGTGCGCTCGATGTTCAGCGTGGCGCCACCGGGCGTGATGACCTCCAGGTTGAACGTCTTCTTGGTGGTCAGGTCCGTGCCGAGGGCACCGACGAGGTTGGTGACGGTGACCTCGAAGCGCTCGTTGTTCTCCAGCAGGCTGTCGCTATCAGCGTTCCCCAGCTTGGTAATGGTCCAGGCGAGGTTATCGACGGCCTGGTCCTCATCCGTATAGTTGATAACGACGACATTGCTGGAACCGGTGTCGGTCACGCCGTCCGCGTTGGCATCGGTCGGCTCGGTGAAGTCAATGGGCTGGCCGCCGAGGACGTTGGCCACGGTGAACTTGACGGCCTGGATGGTGCCGTTGGCGCCGGTGGTGTTGGCGGTGGCGATCACGCCGCCGCGGAGTTCAAGGGTGCTCTGGGCTTCCCTGAGGCCGGAGTAGACGGCTTCCTGGCTTTTTTGCGTGGAAAAGAGGCCGGCCGAAAGGGCGGTATAGGCGAAGACCGCGGCCACCACGACAAAGGCGATGAGGATGATGGCCGTCTCGAGGCCGGTAATGCCTTTCTCTCGGTTGATGAACTTCTTTAACATTGTTCCTCCTGTATTCGTAGGGACTTGGTCAGGTTGAGGGAGTTGTGTTCCGGGGTTTACCGTTTCAGCGCTTTTTCTTACAGGTAATCACCTCCTCCGCGTTTTTCGTCTATCTTCTATCGTCGTGCCTCGGTAGCCTTCCGGCACCGCCCAGGACGGCGGCCGGACATCGGGAAGGACGAACGTTGTTATACGGCGGCAGGGCCTCCTCCCATACTGTTGACCGGGTAGCCGGCGGGCGGGGCCGGCGGGGGCGCCGGGAGGGCCGGGCGGGGAGCGGTCTCCGCCGGGGCGGCCGCGGGACGGGGTACCACCGCCAGCGCCGCGCACACGGCCGTGACGGCCATGCCGGCCAGGAAGGAAAGGCAGACGCCCGCTCGGGCGGGCTGGCGGGTCAGGCGGGTCTTCATAACGTGCTCCGGCGTTTCCTTAATTAAGGTTGATGATATCGTCCACGCGGGCCGGGATGGTCCGCTCGATGGTCAGCACCGCGCCGACCGGCGGCTTCACCTCCAGGTCGAAGGTGTGGTAGGGACCCGGCCACATCGTGCTGTTGGCGGTGGCGCTCACGCAGCTCAGGTCCACGGTGATGAGGAAGAGCTCGTTTTTATCGAGCAGGTTGTCCGGATCGTTGGTGTTGAGCTTGGTCATCGTCCAGTTGACGGTCGGGAACATCTGGTACTGGTCAGAATAGGAGATGATGACGAGGTTGGAGGAGTTGGAGGACGTATCCGTGAAATCGATCATGTCCCCGCCGGTGGTGGTGGCGATGGTGAAGTACACCTCCTTGAGGACGCGGCTCTCCATCTTCCCGTAGACGTTACCTTTTATTTCTATGGTGCTCTTGGCCTCGTCCAGGCCGGAATAGATGGCTTCCTTGGCTTTCTGGGTGGAGAAAAGCCCGGCGGAAATGGCAACGTAGGCCAGGACGGACGCCACGATGACGAAGGCAATCAATATGATCGCCGTCTCGATGCCGGTGATACCTTCCTCGCGTCTAAGTATGGTACGTAATAGCTTGCGCATACCGGTTGCCTCCCCCTGCATGGCATGGATACTTCCAATGTACCGCCGGGGACTCGTGCCTGATACGACACTTTCCCCGAAGTTGCCATGGCTTTCTCCTGAATTAATCTGAGGGGCGGTACCGGGGAGGAACGGGGGGAACACCCCCGGTCATTTGGGGGGTAGTATCTATTGTGGCGTCAGGGGCGGGGTGGCACAATCAAGGCGTATGTCCGCCGGACACCTGACATAAAACGTTATGAATAATTAATGGAATATTTACGAAATGTTTATGGAAATTAATCCGGCTCTTTATGCGCGGCGACTACAATCGTAATTGGTTGCTAGAACACCGTGCTTGCGGGCGCAGCCGCGTGGAGGGCGCCCGGCCGGGGGAGGACCCGGCCACCCGCGAGACAATCTAGAGAAAGGCAATCCGTATCTATGGCACAGTTAAAAGGGGAAGCCGTCAGACTCTTCGTCGTCGAGGAACAGGAAATCTACCGCGAGGTCTACCAGCAGCTGCTGCCGGACCGGTCCACCATCAGCATCGCCGGCGTGCTCGATACGGTCGCGCCGGACACCATCCGGGAGTCCGTTGCCTCTCTCAGGCCCGACGTGCTCATGCTCTCCATCAAGAAGCTGGATACGGACCTCATCCGGGAACTGGAAGAAATAAGAAATGCCCATCCGCGGATGGGCATCGTCATACTTATTATATACTACAGCTCGCAGGACATCGAGCTGCTCCGCCGCCTCGCTCTCTCCGGGGACAGCGGCATGGCCCTCTTCCTCAAGCACTCGCTCGACAAGGTGGACCACCTCTGCCAGACCATCACCGCCGTCAGCCAGGGGCAGGTCATTTTGGACCCGCCGCTGGCCTCCTTCATGTTCGCCGGCAAGCCGGAGAACCCCTTCCTCAAGCAGCTCACCACCCGGGAGCTGGAAATCCTCAGCCTGCTCTCGCAGGGCTACACCAACGCCGCCATCGCCAACGCACTATTCATTGATATCAAGACCGTCGAGCACCACCTCAACAGCATGTACAGCAAGCTCAAGGCGGACCCGGACTACAACACCAAGCACCTGCGCGTCAGCGCGGCGCGGCTCTACCTGGAAACGATGGGCGCCTTCGCCCCGACGGAGAGCGCGCTCACCCGGGTCGGCGACCACTGACGCTCAGTGGACGAGCGCGACGATCAGTTCCTTGACGTTCAGCGCGAACACGACGCCGAGCGCCGCGATGGACGGCCACAGCAGCCGCCCCGGAATTATCCAGGCGATGATAACCGGCAGGATGCCCTTGATGAGCACCAGCAGCGCCGGTACCGCCAGCAGGAATTTCACGAAGGGGTTGAGCTCGGTAAACCCGGCGAACACCGCCACCACCGTCAGCAGCAGGTCGGCCTCCGCCAGGGCGATGAAGGCCACCTTCTCCGCGGTGCACTGTTTGAACGTCGCTGATGATTCCCACCAGCTCCGCGCGCGGACCGGTATGGTCATGTACCCTCGTACCCAGGCCCGGTCCGCCTGAAGCGGGTACCGGACCTGCCTCCGTCAGTACTCTGGTAGTACTATAGTACCGGTTCCGCCGGCGCCATGCAAGTCGGCCGTCCGGCCGGGGCGGAGGTCCCTTTACCGCTCCCAGGCCTTGATGGGGTCGTAGGTGCCCATCCACTTGATGTCCACGCCGCCCTGCGGCCAGCTCTGCTGCATCTCCGCCATGGCTTCCTGGAAGGCCGGTTTATCGTGTTCGGCGGCGCGGGCCTCGGCGCTGTCGTACTCGTAGATGGCGAGGTAGGTGCCGCCGTTGGGCGCCTCGCCGTTGACCTTGTAGCGGGTGACCTTCTTGATGTCCTTGTTCTTCATGAGGATGGGGACGTGGTTGTTGTTGTACCACTCGTTGAAGCGCTGCTCGTCCGCCGCGCTGACGCAGGCCGTCGCCACGACGGTGATGTACCTTCCCTTGGCCATGGTGGTGCCTCCCTGAACTAAGTAGTAGGTACATGATAGGGAGGCGGCGAGGGGTTTGTCAAAACACCCGGCCCGTCCCCGGTCCGGCTTGGACTGCCGGCTGCCGTCATTTTTGAATTGACCGTTTACGGTATCTATGGGTTTATCAAATATATTCAACATTCTTTACGGCGGCACAGCTAGAAACCCCGGCCGGTCTTCATTGACATCTCTCGTATTACTCACTAAACTGTACTAGCCAATTTCTCGTGAGGAGGTCATCCGTGAAAGCTGCCGTCTGCTACGATTACGCCAAACCGCTCGTCATCGAGGACATCAACATCGCCCCGCCCGGCCCCGGCGAGGTCAAGGTCAAGGTGGCCGCCACCGCCATCTGCCACTCGGACATCCACATCATCAAGGGCGAGCTGCCGTTCCCGCCGCCGCTCGTCGCCGGGCACGAGTCCGCCGGCTACGTGACCGAGGTCGGCGAAGGCGTCACCGGGGTCAAGGTCGGCGACCACATCGTCGCCTCGCTGCTCATCTCCTGCGGCAAGTGCAAGTTCTGCACCACCGGCCATCCCAATCTCTGCGAGGCCCAGTGGCCCCGCAGCGAAAAGAGCCCCTACACCACCAGGGACGGCACGCCGCTCGCCCAGGCCATCCTCATCGGCTCCTGGGCGGAGTACACCATTCTCCACGAGTCCCAGTGCGTGAAAATCCCGGACGATATGCCCATGGACAGCGCCTGCATGCTCGCCTGCGGCGTCATCACCGGCTTCGGCGCCGTCGTCTGGCGGGCCAGGCCCGGCATCGCGGAGAGCTGTGTCGTCATCGGCTGCGGCGGCGTCGGCCTCAACGCCATCCAGGGCGCGGCCCTCAGCGGCGCCTACCCGGTCATCGCCGTGGACACCGTGGACAGCAAGCTGGCGGCGGCCAGGAAGTTCGGGGCCAGCCACGGCGTCAACCCCAAGACGGGCGATGCCGTGGAGGAGATCAAGAAGCTCACCGGCGGCCGCGGCGCGGACTACGCTTTCGTCACCGTCGGCGCCATCGAACCTATGAGCCAGGCCATTGACATGATAGAACCGACCGGCACGGTCGTCTGGGTGGGCCTGCCCAAGTTCACGGACCGCGCCCCGCTCCAGCCGGACGCCCTCATCCGCTGGGAGAAGACCGTCACCGGCTGCTACATGGGCAGCACCAACCTCAAGAACGACATCCCCAAGCTGGTGGCCCTCTACCAGGCCGGCAAGCTCAAGCTGGACGAGCTCATTACCCACCGCCTCCCGCTGGAAAAGATCAACGAGGGCATTGACGAGGTCCTCGCCGGCAAGGCGCTCCGCAACATCATCGTGTTCGAGTAGCCGTTCACCGGCTCGGGAAAAAAGAAGGCCGGGGCGTAAAGCCCCGGCCTTTTGCGTTGCCGCTTATGCCGCTAGAGCTGCAGCTCCTTCTCCGGCGGCGCCTTGGAGACCCTGCAGAGCAGGCAGGTCAGGTCCGGCGAGCCGTACATCGGGTCGAAGTGCTCGTTGCTCGTCAGCACGTTGGGGTTGGACCGCGTCAGCCCGTGGTCCGGTCCCGGGTCCTCCGGGTAGAAGCAGTTGGCCGTCGCCATCACCACGCCGGGATGGATGCCGGGGAAGCAGCGTACCCGCTGCTTGATCTTGCCGCGCGGGCTCTCTATCCAGGCCCAGTCCCCGTCCTCGATGCCGTACCTGGCGGCCGTGTCCGGGTGTATCTGCATGGTCGGGTCCTTCATGAAGCTCCGCAGCCAGGGGATGTTCCGGTACTGGGAGAGGAAGTAGAACGGCTGGCGGTAGCCGGTGGACAGCACCAGCGGGTACTCCTTGTAGAGGTCGGGCGTGGAGTAGGGGCTCTCGCCCGGCTCCCTGAAGTGGGGCAGGGGGTCGTAGCCGAGGTCTTCCAGCACGGTGGAGTAGAGCTCCATCTTGCCGGTGGGCGTCGGGAAGCCGCCCCCCTTGCGCCAGTAGTCCGTCTTGTACTTGTAGTAGATCTGGTCCTTGCCGGTCTTGGCGAGGATGCCGAGCTCGGAGAACTCCTTCCAGGTGAGGTTGGCCTTGCGGAGCTCGTAGTCGAGCATCTTCTCCACGTTCTCGAACCAGTAGTCCGGCGCCACGCGCTTGCCGATCTCGTTGAATATCTTGGAGTCCTGCCAGGCCTCGCCGGGCGGCTCCACCACCTTGTTGTGGGCCTCGATCATGAAGCGCGGGTGCATGTCGTAGATGTCGTCAATCTCCAGCCAGTGCGCGGCGGGGAGGACGATGTCCGCAATCTCCGCCATCGGCCCCATGAACTGGTCCACGTGGATGAGGAAGTCCAGGTTGCGGAGGGCGTTCTTGACCTCGGTGGTGTTGGCGAGGTGGACGATCTGCTGCCCGCCGACGGAGAGCCAGACCTTGATCTGGGACTGGTTGTCCCGGAGCTGCTTGATGATGCTATCGGAATGGGCCGTGCGGGCGGCGCCCATGCGGAACTCGCTGCCGCCGACGATGCCCTTGCGCATCTCGTCGGTGATGGGGATTTCGAAGTAGAACTCCTCCATCTGGCCGGTGTCCGGCGGTATCCAGCTCATCATGGAGCCGGGCCGCTCGATGTTGCCGGTGATGCCGAGCAAATCAATGATGGCCCGCAGGGTCTGGCCGCAGTTGGCCTGCCGCTCCAGCGAGGAGCCTATCTGGATGCAGCCGGGCGTGTCCTCGGCGAAGAGGTGGGCCGCCCGGCGGATGTCGTCCGCCTTGAGCCAGGTAATCTCGGCGGCGCGCTCCGGCGTCATGTCCTGCACGCGCTCGGCGAGCTGGTCGAACCCGTAGGTCCAGTTCTCCACGAAGTCCCTGTCCCAGAGCCCTTCCCTGATGATTTCGTTCATCATGGCCATGGCCAGGGCGGCGTCCGTGCCGGGGCGTATCTGGAGCCAGAGGGTCGCCCGGGAGGAGAGGGCCGTCTCCCGCGGGTCCACGACGATGAGGTTCTTGGCGTACTGGAGCGAGTTGATGAACCAGACGGCCATCTCGGAGTCGGCGCTGGAAATCTCGAGCTGCTTGGCCCAGGAAATCTGCGTCTTGGGGTACTCGCCGCCCCAGCCGTGGTAATCGCAGTAGAGCCGGCCGTAGCCGGTGATGAGGCCGTAGAGGCCGATGCGGGGGCTGTGGCAGACGTAGCCGGGGGTGATGATGTTGCAGGTGCCGACGCTCCGCGCGAAGCGGTGGGTATAGCGGTTGTAGCCGCGGCCGGTGCCCTGGGAGACGGCGATGGCCTGCGGGCCGTACTCGGCGATGGCGTCCTTCATCTTCTTCTCGATGGTGTCGAGCGCCTCGTCCCAGGTGATGCGCTCCCACTTGCCCTCGCCCTTGGCGCCCTTGCGCTTGAGCGGGTACTTGAGCCGGTCCGGGTGGTTGATGTGCTGGATGCTGGAAAGCCCCTTGGAGCACATCGTGCCCCAGGTCGGCTTGTCCTTGTCGCCCTCGATGTGGACGATTTTCCCGTCCTGGACGGTGACGAGCACCCCGCAGCCGCCGTGGCAGCTCTTGCAGGTCGTCTTGATGACGCGTTCTTCACTCATGTGCGTATCCCTTCACGGGCAGAGTATATTCAAATCGCCGGCGGGCCGGTCGCTAGGCCGGGGCCTGGGACACCGTCGCCGGCTTGGCGACGAGCGGCTTGTAGGCGCCCGCCTTGAGGACGCAGTACCGCAGCGCCAGGCCGCCGGCAATCTCGCAGGCCACGCCGGTCAGCAGCAGGGCGGAGGTCGCTTCCCCGGTGAAGACGGAAACGAGGGCGATGACCGCCGGTATGACGATGCCGAGCAGCACGATGCCGCCCCAGAACATCCCGGTCATCTCGCCGTGGAGCTGCTGCGCCACGGACTTCCGGCCGGTCTCGTCGCGGTGGGCGGCCGTCCAGAGGTAGATGAAGATGACGACGGCGTTGGCGACGAGCAGCCACCGGGAGCCGGTCTCGGCGTCATGCAGGTTGATGCCGCCGCCGCTGAGGGAAATGACCACCGAGAGCCCGAACCCGCCGAGGATGCCGCAGAGGATGAAGAGGACCGGCAGCAGCCACGAGTTCCAGAACGGCACCGCCTTCATGGAGTTGAGCACGAAGCCGGTGTAGATGGCCACGCAGAAGGCCATGATGCCGGCCAGCACCTTGAAGACGGTCTCGCCGCCGGAGCCCGGCGACCAGTAGGAGTAGGCCATCTGGATGGCGCCGAAGAGCCCGAAGAGCAGCACGAAGGTGATGCCCCGGGCGATCCAGGAGGAATGCGGCCGCCTGACCATGCGCCAGGCCCGCAGGGGGCGCCCCAGGAAGACGAGGTGGGCCGTGCCCTTGACGGCGACGACGATGAGCCAGCCGATGAACATGCCCCAGAGGTTGTTGAAGAAGAGCGAGACGAGGTAGAGCCCCCCGCCGAGCCCGCCGGCGTAGAAGGCCACCCACAGGAAGAGTCCGCGACGGTCAATCCACTCCGACTGGCGGGTGTAGCTGACCATCCATTCGTGGGCCGGTATGAGAGATGACATAGTTACGTAACCGCTCCCGCTGCAGATTTTTCGTCGTCCGCGGGAGCCGCCTGCTGCCAGCCCGTGCCGATGGGATGGTCAATGTAGTAGATGGAGGGGTCGGTATCGTACTCGGGGTGGAGCTGGAAGCCTCCGTTCTCGCGGATGAACCTGGATATCTCGCTGTCCGGGTCGTCGAGGTCCCCGAAGTGGAGGGCCCGCGCCGGGCAGGTGTTCACGCAGGCGGGGGTGGCGTCCCGGTCAACGCCGGGGGTCAGGCCGTGGCACATCCCGTAGTCAATGCGCTCGGCGCAGAAGTTGCACTTCTCCGTGGTGCCGGTCTGGTGCGGGTAGCGCTTCTTGCCTTCTTTCTCGAAGTCGGTCTGTATCTTGCCGGGGAAGAAGCCCCGGTCCTTGTCCTTGGAGATGAAGGTGCGGTTCTGGTAGGGGCAGGCGATGACGCAGTAGCGGCAGCCCACGCACTTGTTCTGGTCAATGGTGACGATGCCGTCCTCGCGCTGGTAGGTGGCGCCGGTCGGGCAGACGTCCACGCAGGGCGGGTTCTTGCAGTGGTTGCAGCGCACGGAGTAGGTGGACACGGTGGGCACGTCGCCGCCGGTCTCGAGGGCCACCAGCTTGGGCCACACCACGCCCATGGGCAGGAAGTGCTCCACGCGGCAGGCGGCGATGCAGGCGTAGCACCGTACGCACTTCGAAAGGTCTACCGCCATTCCCCATCTCGTCATTTTCCGGTACCTCCTGCGTAGCTGAAAATGCTAATCTTTACGCAATCTGTTGTCTATTATAGGATATGGACTACGTAGCGTGCAACACTCTTCCCTGATTATATAACGAAACAGGAATTTTGACAGTGACGCAGTTCACACTGTGACGTGGTTAACATTTGGGAAACGCGGAGCGCCGCGGGCGCGGCCGGGCCTAGTCCTGCCCCGCGGCGATGCGCCGCAGCACGTCCCGGTCCAGCACGATGACCTTGCGCCGCGAGAGCCGGATGCCGCCCTGGTCCTCCAGCACCTTCAGGGAGCGGTTGACCATCTCCCGCGAGGCCCCCACCAGCCCGGCCATGTCTTTCTGCGTCAGGTTCAGCCCGGCGGTGAACTCCTCCCCGCCGAGCCGCCCCAGGAACAGCTTGGCGAGCCGCGCCTGCACCTGGGAGGAGGAGAGGTCCTCCAGCAGGTTGGAGTCCCGCCGGATGCGGGCCGCCAGCGCCCGGATGATGTTGAGCGTCACCGCCGGCTTCTCCGCCAGGAGCTTCATGAGGTCGGCCTGCCTGATGCTGTAGAGGACGACCGGCGTCAGCGCCACCATCCCGGCGGCGATGGGCCCGCCGTCGTAGAGGGAGACGTCGTTGAGTGAATCCCCCGGCGGGGCGATGTGGAGCACCTGCTCCCGGCCGCCGGCGGACGTCTTGTAGACCTTCACCAGCCCGGCGACGATGAAGTAGAGCGAATCGGACGTATCGCCCTCGGAGAGGAACTGGGTGCCCTTGGCGTAGCGGTGCTCGCGGAACAGGTGCCGGACGCCGTCCAGCTCGGCCTGTTCCAGGCCGGTGAAGTAGGTCATCGTCCGCAGGAGTTCCGTTTCGATCGCCATGGGCTGTCCCTCGTCCCGTTATCATAGCGCACCGGCGGGCTGCCTGTCATCCGAACCACGGGCGCAGGCGGCCGCACGTACGGGGCGAACGCTCCGTTGATTTTACCGCCGGTACTCGTTGTATAATTGTTCCATGCCGAAAAGGAACCCGGCCCCCAGGACCCGCGCCGGCCGCGCCGCCAGGGCTACACCATCTCCATCGAGGAAAAGCTCCCCGGCGTCGTCGGCGTGGCGGCCCCCATCCGCCACTACACCTGCCCGGCCATCCTCGGCGTCGTCGGGCCGGAGCACCGCATGAGGGCCCGCACCGGCGAGGTCGTCCGGGAGGTGCTCGCCAGCGTCCGGGACGTGTCCGAAAACGTCCGCCGGTCCACCAACGGGTTCGATGCCGGCTTTTGCCCGTAGTAACGAGAACAGGAGAACGGAAATGAACCAGCAAGCTACCGTCACCGTCCCGGACGGCCGGCTGGAAGGCACCTTCCAGGACGGCCTCTATGTCTTCAAGGGTATTCCCTTCGCGGCGCCCCCGGTGGGCGACCGCCGCTGGCTGCCGCCGCAGCCGGTCGGGCCCTGGTCCGGCGTCCGCCCGGCCAGGGAGTTCGGCCCCATCTGCGTCCAGCCGATACCGCCGATGCCGCCGCCCGGCATGCCGGAGG
Organism: Dehalococcoidales bacterium; assembly: GCA_034430495.1. Lineage (GTDB taxonomy): Bacteria > Chloroflexota > Dehalococcoidia > Dehalococcoidales > RBG-16-60-22 > DAOUEG01. The sequence goes on along the minus strand of DAOUEG010000110.1, from coordinate 2,274 downwards.
AACACGAGCCGCAGTCCGAGGACTGCCTCTTCCTCAACGTCTGGACGCCTGGCCTCGACGACGCCAGACGGCCGGTCATGGTCTGGATACACGGCGGCGCCTTTACCATGGGCTCCGGGTCTTCGGTCATGTTCGACGGCGCCGGGCTCGCCGGGAAAGGGAACGTCGTCTTCGTCTCCATCAACTACCGGCTCGGCATGCTCGGCTTCCTCCGTCTGGCGGAGGTCACCGGCGGGGCCGTTCCCGCCACCGGCGACGAGGGCCTGCTCGACCAGGTGGCCGCCTTGCAGTGGGTCAAGCAGAACATCGCGGCCTTCGGCGGCGACCCCGGCAACGTGACCGTCTTCGGCGAGTCCGCCGGCGCCATGAGCATCGGCTGCCTGATGGCCATGCCCGCCGCCAGGGGGCTCTTCCAGAAGGCCATTCTGGAGAGCGGCGTCGGCAGCACGGCGATACCGAAAGAACGGGCCGGCGAGGTGGCCGGGCGGTTCCTGGAAATCCTCGGCGTGGACCCGCACGATGCCGCCGCCCTGCGTACGATTACCCCCCAGCAGCTGCTCGACGCGGACATCGTCCTCCGCCAGCCCCGCGCCCCCGGCGAGGCCGTCCGCCTCACCGCCATCGCCCCGGTCATTGACGGCGTTACCATCCCGGACGTCACCAACGAGATGGCGAAAAAGGGCGCCGCCAAAGACGTCATCGCCATCGTGGGGACGAACCTGGACGAGTACCGGCTCTTCGCCATGATGGAGCCGCCGGACTTCAAGCTGGACGACGCGGCTTTGACCAGGCGGCTCGACGAGTTCCTGAAAACGGATGATATCCCGCGCGTCATCGGGGCCTACCGGAAATCCCTGGAACGGCGCGGCGAGTCCCCCGATAACCGCAACGTCTGGTCCGCCATCCAGACGGACCTGATGTTCCGCAACCCGGCCGTCGGCTTGCTGGAGGCGCAGACGGCCCAGGGCCAGCAGGCGTACAGCTACCTCTTCACCTGGCGCAACCCCAACGGCAATCCGCTCGGGGCCTGCCACGCGCTGGAGATAGGCTTCGTCTTCGGGCAGTACGAGCCGCTCTTCTGCGGCACCGGTCCGGATGCGGACCAGCTCTCCGAGTGCATCCAGGACGCCTGGCTCAGCTTCGCCCACCACGGCGACCCGAGCGGGGAGTGCCTGGGCCAGTGGCCGCCCTACGGGAAAGAGCGCACCACCATGCTGCTGGGGAAGGACAGCCACGTGGAGGCCGCCCCGTACGAAGACGTCCGCGCGCTCTGGGAGACGGTGACCATCAAGAAATCGCCGATGCCGTAGCCGCTAGACCGGCTCTATCCACACGTCGAGCACCGCCGGCCGGCCGTTCCTGACCTCCTTGAGGCACTCCTTGAGGGCCGGCATCAGCTCGTCCGGGTCCTTGACGGTGCGCCCGTAGGCGTGGCAGGCCGCCGCGATGGCGGCGTAGTCCGGCGGGTTGGCGATGTCCGCCCCCATGTTGTCCACGTCGTACTTCTCGCGGAAGAGCCCTTTTATGGCGCCGTACCCCTGGTTGTTGTAGATAATCGCCAGGAAGGGCGCGTGGTAGAAGCTCGCCCCCCAGAAGGTGGCCTCCGGGCAGCCGTAGATGAAGGCCCCGTCGCCCATGAGGCTGATGACCGTCTTGTCCGGCGCGCCGAGCTTCACCCCCAGTCCGGCCCCCGGCGCCCAGCCGATGCACCCTCCCGCGCAGGAGAGCAAGGTGCCCGGCTGGCTCCGGTGCACCTGGTGCTGCACGATGGAGGCCGGCGAGATGGTCTGGTTGACGACGAGGGTGGTGTCGTCAATGACCTCGTCAATGCAGCGGCTCAGCCAGTGGGCGGAGATGGGCTTCTTGGCCGCCTGGTTGGCGGCTATCTTGGCCCACTCGTCGGCCAGTTTCCGGTGCTCCTCGCCGTACTTTTTCACCCGCGCCGCGATGGCGTTCGCCTGGGCCGAGGTGCGTACCTCCTCGACGATGTCCAGCAGCGCGGGCACCGCCTTGCGCGAGTCCGCCCGGATGGCGAGGTCCGGCGCCCGGTTCCAGAGCGGCACGCCTTTCTTGACGATATCAATGTCCAGGTGGACGATTTTCACGTTCTCGGCGAGGGGGGCGGGCGGCGCGGCGTAGTGCATGTCGTAGTCAATGAACAGAATGAAGTCCGCGCCGCTCACGACCGGGTTCCCGAGGCCCCGGGCCGTCGGCAGCAGGGCGGCGAGGGGATGGGTGGTGGGGAAGTTGACCCGGATGTCCCCGCCGAGCACC
>DAOUEG010000109.1:0-12986 GCA_034430495.1 Dehalococcoidales bacterium | reverse complement strand
TCAACGGGTTTCACGGTGGCCATGTTGAGGACGCGGGCGGAAATGCCCTCGGCGGCGAGGGTAGCGGCGGCTTCGAGCGCGGCGCTCACCAAAACCCCGATGGCGATGATGGTGACGTCCCGGCCGTCGCGGAGGGTGGCGGCTTCCCCTAATTTGAACCGGTAGTCCGGCGGGTTGATGACCGGCAGCTTGACACGCGGCAGCCTCACGTAGCAGGGCCCGACGTGGTCGGCGACGGCCCTGATGACGCCGGCGGTCTCCACGGAGTCCGCCGGGACGATGACGGTGAAATTGGGCAGGGAGCAGTAGAGGGAAAGGTCTTCCAGCGCCTGATGTGAGCCGCCGTCCTCGCCGACGGTGACGCCGGCGTGGGTGGCGACGATCTTGACGTTGAGGTTGGACTGGGCCACCGAGACGCGGACCTGGTCGAAGCAGCGGGAGGAGGCGAACACGGCGAAGGTGGAGGCGAAGGGCAGCTTGCCGGAGGCGGCCAGCCCGGCGGCGATACCGATCATGTTGGCCTCGGCGATGCCGACCTCGACGAAGCGCTCCGGGAAGGCGGCGGCGAAGTACTTGACCATGGTGGAAGGGCTCAAATCCGCGTCGAGCACGACGATGTCCGGGTTGGTCCTGCCCAGCTCGGCGATGGTGAGGCCCCAGGTATCCCGCGGCGCGATCATGTCCGGCATCAGGCGAGCTCCTTGAGGGCCGCCGCCAGCTGCTCGGCGTTCGGCGCCTTGCCGTGGAAGTCCACGTTGTTCTCCATGAACGACACGCCCTTGCCCTTGACGGTGTGGGCGACGATGGCGGTCGGCTTGTCCTTGACGGTTTTCGCGGTTTCTATGGCGTCATACACCTGCCGCAGGTCGTGGCCGTCAATCTCGATGACGTGCCAGTTGAAGGCGGTAAATTTGTCCCCGAGCGGGTCCACGTCCATGACGTCCCTGACGAAGCCGGAAAGCTGGATGCGGTTCTGGTCCACGATGGCGGTGAGATTGTCCAGCCGGTACATGCCGGCGGCCATAGCGGCCTCCCAGGTCTGGCCCTCCTCGCACTCGCCGTCGGAGAGGAGGGCGCAGGTGCGCCAGTCTTTTTTGTCCAGGCGGGCGGCGAGGGCGCAGCCGGTGGCGAAGGAGAGGCCCTGGCCGAGCGAGCCGGAGGACATCTCGACGCCGGCGGTATGGGTGCGGTCGGCGTGGCCCTGGAGATGGCTGCCGAATTTCCGCAGGGTGTCCAGCTCTTCGATGGGGAAGTAGCCGCACTCCGCGAGGGCGGCGTAGAGGACGGGAGCGGCGTGGCCCTTGGAGAGGATGAAGCGGTCGCGGTCCGGCCAGCCGGGGTCAGCGGGACGGTGGCGGAGCACCTTCCAGTAGAGGGTGGCGACAATCTCCACGGCGGAGAGGGAGCCGCCGGGGTGGCCGCTGCCGGCCCTGCCTATCATGGTGACGATGCGGCGGCGCAGCCGCTTGCAGACGGCGGCCAAATCTTCATCGGAGCTGAACAAAGGGGTCTCGGGGGCCATACGGCCCATTATACCGTAGCGAAGAACGGGCCGTCCAGTTGATTTGGTCGCGTTTTCCGAAACACCGTCGGTGACCTTCCCACGAGCGCGGCGATTGCTTTTTACGACTGAATATGAGAAAATTATCAGGTTGGAAAGGGGACAAAATCGCGATGGAACAGCTGAAACTCACCGCCGCCAAGAGGAAGGTGCTTGGGAAGAAGAACAAGGCGCTGCGGCGCCAGGGGTTCACCCCGGCCCATCTCTTCGGGCATGACATAGCCTCGGTGCCGCTCCAGTGCGACGCCGCCGAGATCCGGAAAGTCGTTGACCGGGCCGGGGCGACGCGCCTCGTCAGCCTCAATATCGAGGGCGAGAAGGGCGCCAAGACCGTCTTCGTCCGCGAGGTGCAGCGGGACATTTTCACCAAGCAGCTCATCCACGTGGATTTCTACCAGATCAAGAAGGGTGAGAAGATGACGATGTCGGTGCCGCTCGTCCTGGTCGGCGAAGCTCCCGCGATGAAGTTCAAGAACCGCATGCTGACCCACGGGACCACCGAGCTCCACGTCGAGTGCCTGCCGGAGAACGTGCCGCCGCAGATCGACGTGGACATCAGCGTCCTCGAGGACCTGGAAACGGCCATCCACATCAAGGACCTCGTCATTGACCCGGCCATCACCGTCCATGCGGACCCGGAGCAGCTCATCGTCAAGGTGACCGAGGTCATGGTCCGGCCGGAGGTGACCGAGGAAGGGCTCGCCGAGGAAGGCGAGGAAGGCGAGGAGGCCGAAGGCGCCGAGGGTGCCGAAGCCGCCGCCGAGGAAGGCGAGGCCGCCGGGGAGAGCGAAGCCGGGTAGCGGGCCGGGCCACCGGTCCCCGGCACGGCGAACGCGCGATGATACTAGACAGCCACACGCACGTGCTGCCGCCCCAGGTCAAGGAGGGGCGGGGCAGGTACGTGGCGCGGGATGCCGCCTTCGCCGCCATCTACGAGGACCCCAAGGCGCGCATCGCCACGGCGGAGGACGTCATCGCCGAGCTGGACAAGCGGGAAATCGGCGCCGCCGTCATCGCCAACTACTCCTGGACGACGGACGAGCTCTGCCGCGAATCCAACGACTACATCCTCGAGAGCGCGGCGCGCCACCCGGGGCGGCTCTTCGCCTTCTGCGCCACCCCTGATCTAACGAGCGACTTCTCGTTGCGGGAGGTGGAGCGCTGCGCCGCCGCCGGGGCGAAGGGCATCGGCGAGCTGCGGCCGGACTTCTGCCCGGAAAGCTTTACCGACCCCGCCGCGGCCAAGGACTTCAGCGACCTGCTCCGCCGCCATGACCTGTTACTCCTCCTCCACGCCTCCGAGCCGGTGGGGCACGTCTACAGCGGCAAGGGCGAGGCGCGCTGCGAGGTGCTCTACCCCTTCCTGGCGACGGTGCCGGACGTGACCGTCATCCTGGCCCACTGGGGCGGCGGCCTGCCGTTCTACACGCTCATGCCGGAGGTCCGGGAGGCGCTCGCCAACGTCTACTACGATACGGCCGCCTCGCCGTACCTCTACGGGCCGGACATCTACCGCCGCGTGGCGGACCTCGCCGGGGCGGAGAAGGTGCTCTTCGGGAGCGATTTCCCGCTCATGTCGCCGGGGCGGATTCTGCGGGAAATCAACGCCGCGCCCCTCGCCGACGAGGAGCGGGCGCTCGTGCTCGGCGGCAACGCCGAGCGGCTGCTGGGACTCTAGGCGATGGACGACCTCCGCGCCTTCATCGCCGTCACGCTGCCCACGGAGGTCCGGCAGCTCCTCCACGGTTTCCAGGCGAAGCTCACGACTGCCGGTACACCGGTCAAGTGGGTGGAGACGGAAAACCTGCACCTGACGCTCGTTTTCCTCGGCACCATCGGGCAGGACAGGGTGCCGGCCATCCTCGACGCCATGCGGACAGCGGCCGCGGGCACCTCCGCCTTTACGGCGAAGGTCAGCGGGCTGGGGGTGTTCCCGAACCCGCACAAGACCCAGGTGGTCTGGGCCGGGCTGACCGAGGGCGGCGAGGCGCTGGCGAACCTCCAGCGGAAGCTGACCGCGAAGCTGATGCCGCTCGGGTTCAAACCGGACAGCCGGCCCTTCCGGCCCCACCTGACGCTCGGGCGGGTGCGGGACCGGGCGTCGTCCGCGGAGCGCGAGGCGCTCGGCCGGGCGGTGGCGGCGCTCGATAGCGGCGGCGGGCGCTCGTTCGGGGTGGAGGCGCTCCACCTCATCAGGAGCCAGCTCAACCGGGACGGCCCGGTCTATACGGTCATCGGCTCGGTCCCCCTCCGCTGACCCGCCCGAGGCGGGTCACGTTTTTTATCAAATATTTATCAATTGTGAACCTCTGTTGATACGTTATTTAGAAACAACGTCCTAGAATGCGGATGGTTAGCTTCAACGTATCTGGAGGTACCGCCATGACCGACCCGAAAGAAAGCGTGCTGCTCGTTGACGACGAGGAAGCCATCCGCGCCATCCTCAACAAGGGGCTCGCGCTGCGTGGCTTCGAGTGTGACGAAGCCGAGAACGGCGACGAGGCCCTGGAGCGGCTGGAACGCCGCCCGAGCGACCTCGTCATCATGGACATCAACATGCCGGGGCGGTCCGGCAGCGAGATCCTGCCGGTCATCACGGAGCGTTTCCCGGAAACGGCCGTCATCATGGCGAGCGGTGTCTCCGAGCCGAAGGTCATCGCCGAGTGCATCCAGAGCGGCGCCCAGGACTACCTGACCAAGCCGTTCCGGTTCGAGCAGGTGCTCCAGAGCGTCACCGGGGCGCTCGACAAGCGGCGTGTGGCCGTGGAAATCCGGCGCTACTTCCAGGAGATGGAAAAGAACGCCGCCGGTAACGGCACCGACCTCCGCCGGGTCTTCCAGGGGGAAATCGTTGACCTCATCAATACGCTGGAAGCCTATGACAGCTACACCACGGGGCACACGCAGAAGGTGACCGACCTGTGCCTGGCCATCGGCTCGCAGATGGCGTTCACGCCGGAGCAGCTCGAAGACCTGCGCTGGGCGGCCCTCCTCCACGACGTCGGCAAGATAGCGGTGGACCCGGACATCCTCAACAAGCCCGGCGAGCTGACCTCGAGCGAGTACCGGCACATCATGACCCACGCGGTCATCGGGCCGTCGCTGGTGAAGCCGTTCGTCAACGGGCGGGTCATTGACATCATCTCGCACCACCACGACCACTACGACGGCACCGGCTTCAGCCAGACCATCCGGGGGCGGCAAATCCCGGTGGAGGCGCGCATCATCGCCGTGGTGGACGCCTACCAGGCCATGATTTCCGACCGGCCGTACCGCAAGGCGATGTCCGCGCTGGACGCCATCGAGGAAATCACCTGGAACGCCGGTTCCCAGTTCGACCCCATCGTCGCCAACACGCTCATCCGGCTCGTGCAGCAGCAGGGGTTCCGGGAGGCGGCGCAGCGTTTCGCCCGGCGCTGAGGCAAGGCATTTCGGACGATGGCGGGGCGGGCGAAAACCCGTCCCGTTTTCTTTTTCCGGGGCGGAGTCCGTCCCGGTCTTCGGGTGTTTTCCTCTTGTCAAGGCGAGTGGCCGCGGGGTATACTTGAACCGTTTACGACACATCGGTTGGGAGGAGGACCCCATGGAACAGACGAGTTTCCCGAAATGTCAGAAGTGCAATACCGGTGACCTGGTGCCGCTGTCCGATTTCGGCAGCCAGGGCGCCGCGATTCGCTATAAGGCCTGGGTCTGCACGAACCCCGAATGCGGGTACAACCTGAAAATCCGGAACGGGGACGTGTACATCAACGAGCCCATCATGAACGGGTCCAACCACAACTCCCGCCCGAGATAAGCGCCCGGCCTTGCCGCGGGAAGAACCGATGGTCAACGTGCTTCCAGCCGTTACCGGTCTCACGAGGGCGGCGCTCGACCTGCTGTTCCCAAAGTGGTGCCTCGGCTGCGGCCGGGAGGGGGCCTACCTCTGCCCCGCCTGCCGGGAGCAGCTTACCGCCGTCACCGCGCCGGTCTGCGACGTCTGCGGGCGGCCGCTGTCCGGCCCCGGGGCCTGTCCCAACTGCGCCGGGCTCAGCCTGGCGACGGACGGGATACGGGCCCCGTTCCTCTTCGGGGGGCTGGTGCGGCGGGCCATCCACGAGTTCAAGTACAACAACCTGCGCGGCCTGGCGCCGGTGCTGGCCGGTTTCCTCCGCGATTTCATGACGGCAAACGGCCTCCGGGGGGACGTCCTCGTGCCGGTGCCGCTCCACCCCCGCCGTCTCCGGGAGCGCGGCTACAACCAGGCGGCGCTGCTGGCGCGGGAGCTGGGACGATCGAGCGGCCTGCCGGTCGCGGCCGATGCCCTGAGGCGGACGAGCCACACCGTGCCGCTGGCGCGGACGGCCACCGTCGAGGAGCGGCGGGCGCGGGTCAAGGAGGCGTTCGCGGCGCGGGGCGGACAGGTCGAAGGGAAATCGGTTATACTGATAGATGACGTATCAACCTCCGGCGCCACCATGAGCGCGGCGGCGGCGGCCCTCAAGGCGGCGGGCGCGGCCACCGTGACCGGGCTGGCCGTGGCGCTGGAAGCGTAAGTCAGGGGGAAAACGTTCAGGAGGAAGCATGGAACTGCAGATCACCGGGACCCACGTCAATATTGATGCGGCCACCCAGCAGTACATCGAGAGTAAAATCAACAAGCTGACCAAGCACCTGCCGGACATCATTGACATCAAGGTGGAGGTAACGCTGGAAAAGACCCGATCGCCGCAGGAGCACTTCCTGGTGCGGGCGACGGTCAACTCCGGCGTTGCCGACAGCGTCTTCCACGGGGAGGCGCGGGGCAAGGAAATCAACCTGGCGGTGGATAAGCTGGTGGACGTGCTGACGCGGCAACTCGAAAAGCGCAAGGGCAAGATTTACGACAAGGGCCGCGGCAATCCGGCGGTGCGGGGCAAGTACGAGGCCGAAGAGAACCAGACGATGCGGGGCCGGGTGGTCAAGACGAAGCGCTTCCTCATGGAGCCGATGACGCTCCAGATGGCCATGGACGAGATGGAGAACCTGGGGCACAGCTTTTTCCTGTTCCTCGACACGGACGACGACGAGCTCCACGTGGTCTACAAGCGCCAGGACGGCCAGTACGGCCTCATCATACCCCGGGTGGGTGATTGACGTTTGCCCCGGCGAGGGTATACTGTTAGGCGGGGGACCGAGCGGTAATGGCCCGACAACCGAGCAAAAACCTGTATCTCTACCTGGCCCTGGCGTGCTTTCTGGGCATCGTCCTCATCTTCTTTTTCGACGGGTACCTGGGCGTGTACGATTCCCTGAAGGCGGACAACGGGAGCTATACCCAGGAAGTCCCGACCGAGCAATGGCAGAACCCGGACCGCTACGGGGGGCCGTTCTCCATGACCATTGACGAGAACGGCTATCTGGATTTCAGCTACAGCGTGGACAACCGGCGTTTCGTGCGTACTGACGGAGAGGTGACCGTGACCCTGACGGACAGTGCAGGCGCAACGCGGGAACTCCTTCAGGAAGGCTTCGATATCGGGGCATTCAGCCACCGGGATGCCACATGGACCCTGAAGGGGACGGACGTTGTCCCGGCGGGAGCCGCGCCGACCACGGCCTTCAACGTTCACCTGACCATCCAATTCGATTCGGTAACCCGAGAGATTGTCATCTACGTCAACCGGAACGGGTCCATTCCGAAAGCGGTACCGGTGCCGGAATAGACGGGAGGCGGGCCAGGAAGCCATGAAACTGGAATACATTTTATACGGGTTCGGCACGTTCCTCTGCGTGGCCGGTATCGCCTACCTGGCGGCGGAGTACATCAACTACCTCAGCGACTGGGGGAAGACGGGCTCGCTGTTGCTGACGGTGGGGCTGTTCGGCTTCCTGGGAAAATACTTTGAAAGGTCGGGGCTGTAATGATGGCGGCCGCCGTTGCCATTGCCGTACTGGGCTCGCTGGCCTTCATCGCCTGGATGATATTCCGGGCGGTCAGGGAGAAGAGCCTGACGGCGCACGTCGTGAGCTACGGCATCTCCATACTGGCCGCGGTGTTCACCTACGGCTATTTTCTGAGCCTGGACGTGGACGCCCTCATCAAAATCGTGGTGAGCATCGTCGTCGGCGTCATCCTCATCTTCATCGCGGCGTCGCGGCAGCGCCATTCGAGGCAAGCATGAAGACGGTTGTTTTCCAAACGTCCGCCGGCTGGATGGGCATCCGCGCCTCCGAAGCGGGGCTGACGGACATCGTCCTGCCGAAGAAGACCCGTGAGAGCGTGGAGCGCGAGCTCGGCGGCGACGCCGCCGTCCCGGACCCCGCGCTCAGCGATCTGGTGCGGCGGTTGCAGGCCTATTTCAACGGGGAAGCGGTGGCCTTCCCGGACCGGCTCGATTTCTCCAGCGCCACGCCGTTCCAGCGGGCCGTCTGGGAGGCGGCGCGGCAGATACCCCGCGGGGAGACGCGCAGCTACACGTGGGTGGCGGAGCAGGCCGGCCGGCCGCTGGCGGTGCGGGCGGCGGGCGGGGCGCTCGGGAAGAACCCGCTGCCGGTCATCGTGCCGTGCCACCGGGTCATCGCCGCGAGCGGCGCGCTCGGCGGGTTCAGCGGCGGGCTTGCCATGAAGCGAAAGCTGCTCGACCTGGAAGCGGGCAGCTAGGTCCGGTAGTGCCGCCGGCGCAGCTCGGCGGCGCCTTTCATCTGCTGGCGGGTCGCCTCCGCCTCGTACTCCTCGATAAGCCCTTCCCCGGCGAAGCTGTAGAACCTGTTGTCCCCGACGACGAGGTGGTCGAGCACCCTGACGTTGACGAGCCGGGCGGCCTGGACGAGCTCCCGGGTGAGGGCCTTGTCAGCGAGGGAGGGGTTCACCGTGCCGGAGGGGTGGTTGTGGGCGACGACGAGCGACACGCTGTGGCGGCGCAGGGCCGATTCCACGACGCTGCGGACGGAGACGGCGCTGGCGTTGACGGTGCCGGCCGGCAAATCCTCCACGGCGATGACGTGATTGGCGGCGTCCAGGTGGAGGACCTTGAAGACCTCGTTCCTGAGGCCGCGCATGGCGACGGAGAGGTAGTCGAACACCTCCGCCGAGGAGGCCACGAAGGGCCTGTCTTCGAGCCGGGCCGCGAGGAAGGCCTTGGCCACCTCCCGCATGAGCCGGATGCCGAAGGCGTTGTGCGGGCCGATGCCCTCGATTTCCGCCAGCTCCTCCGGGGCGGCTTCCAGCACGCCGCGGAGGCCGCCGAACTTCCTGATGGCGTCCTTGGCCGCCTGCTTGCAGTCCTTGCGGGGCGTGCCGAGGCTGAGCAGCAGCTCGACGACCTCATAGTCCTGGAGGCCGTTCAGGCCGGACGTGAGGAAACGCTCGCGGAGACGCCGGCGGTGCCCCCGGCGGGAGTCCTCGGTCACGCGGCGGCCGCCTTGTCGGCGATGAAGGTGAAGACGTACTGCCCGCGCGAGGCGAGGCGGAACAGGCCGGTGCCGGTAACGGCGGCGGTCACCTGCCCGTCTTCCAGGTGGTGGTCCGAGAAGGACAGGATGCCGCCGGGCTTGAGGACGCGGGCGAGCTCGCCGAGGACCTCGTCCGGCCTGGAGAGGTCATGATAGGTGTCATAGAGGAGGGCGACGTCCACGCTGGCGTCCGGCAGGCCGGTCTTGAGGCCGCTCCGCACGGTGCGCACGTTTTTCAGGTGGTGCTTGAAGGCGAGGTCTTCGACCATCTTGACGGCCAGGCGGCTGATATCGAGGGCGATGATTTCGCCTTCCGGGCCGACGATGGCCGCCGTCGGGCGGACGTAGCCGCCGGGGCCGCAGCCGAAATCGAGGACGCGGTCGCCGGGCTTGATGCCGGCCTCGGCGAGCACGTTGCGGCGGGGCTTGAGCAGGTCGCGCACGCGGAACATCCAGGCCATGAGTTTGAAACCGAGGGCTGATTCCTCTCTTGGCATAGACTACCTCCGGAGCCCGAGCTCCTGGGAATACTGCAGGTAGCGTATGAGGTCAGCGCGGCCGAGCAGGCCGGCGCAGTTGCTCCCGTCCTTGACGATGACCTGGTTGATATCGTGGTGGGCGATGAGGTCGAGGACCTTGATGAGGGTATCGGAGGGCTCGACGGTGTAGAGCGGGTCGGTCGTCATGATTTCCGAGACGGCGGTGGACGCCCAGCGTTCCTGGGGCACCTTGCGGACGTCGGTGATGGTGACGATGCCGACGAGCCGGTCGTCACGGCAGACGGGGACGGCCCGCCCGTGCTTGCGGGTAAAGATGTTCTCCACGAGCTCCGACACGCGGGTCTCCGGGCCGATGGTTTCCGTCTCGGCGAGGACCTGCCGCACGTAGACGTGGGAGAGGCGCTCCCGCATGGTTATCTCCTTGCGGCTGGCGTCCGCCGAGGCGTTGAGGAACCAGCCGATGAAGGCGATCCAGATGCCGCTGAAGAAGTTGACCATGAAGGCGACGACGACGCCGGCGGCAATCATGAGCCAGCCGAAGAGCTGGCCCACCCCGGCGGCCACGTTGGTGGCGCGGACAAGGTTGCCGGTGCTCTGCCAGACGATGGAACGGAGGACGCGGCCGCCATCGAGGGGGAAGCCGGGCAGCAGGTTGAAGATGCCGAGGAACACGTTGATGAGGGCCAGGTAGCCGATGGTGGCCATGACCGGCGTCTTGAGGACGGTGCCGGTGATATCGTTGTAGTTGAGAGCACCGCCGGCGTAGACGCTGGCGATGACCCAGCAGATGATGCCGATGAGGATGCTGGAGGCCGGGCCGACGATGGCCATGGCGAACTCGATGCTGGCGGACTTGGGCTCTTCTTCCAGGTTGCTTACGCCGCCGAGGATGAAGAGGGTGATGCTGTGGACCGGCAGGCCGCGGGCCTTGGCCACGAGCGAGTGGGCGAGCTCGTGGAGGAGCACGGAGACGAAGATGAGGAGCGACGCGATGATGCCGGTTATCCAGGCGGTGGCGGTGCTCCAGTCCGTGTGGGTGGCGCCGAAGAACTGGGCGAGCGACCAGCTGAAGAAGACGAAGATGAAAATCCAGGTGTAGTGGAAACCGATATCTATGCCGAAGATGCGGAACAGCTTGAAGGTACTTTTCACGGCTACCTCCCGTTGGCGGGCTCGATCCTGACGTTGGCGTCGCCGACGAGCTCGGCGAGGCGGTGCTTCAAATCACGATTATACTCCGTTTTAATCGGCAATTTCATCAAAACGGGGCCGGCGCCGTTCATAATTTTCAGCTGGACGTGGTCCGGGCCGGTCTGCTCCTGGAGGGCGGCGAGCACCTCGTTGAGCAAGGTGAGGTCCGCGTCCGCATCGGCGGTCTGGGTGAGAGAGACGGTGATGCGCCGGGCATCGGCGGGGTGGCCGTTGCCATTGCCGTTGTCCCCGCTGCCGCTGGCGGCGGCCGCGACCGGCCCCGGCGCGGGACGGCCGGCGGGCGCGGCCTTTTTCGGCGGGGCCGGCTTGCGGGCAGCCGGCTTCGGTCTGGGAGCCGGCGGCGACGGTTCCGCGGGCGGCGGTGCGGCGGCGGCCACGGCGACCGGCTCCGGGGGCGCGGCGGCCTCCACCCGGGACGGCGGCACCGCCTCCTCGCCGGGGGCGGGCGGGGCGTACTCGTCGGCCTTGTCCACGGCGAGGCTGACCTCGTCCTCGCGGACGCGTACCTTGCCCTGGACGATGACCTCCTTGCCCTCCTCCCAGAGGTCGCGGGTCTGCTCGTAGACGCGGGGCCAGGCGATGACCTCGAGCTGGCCGCTGATGTCCTCGAGGGTCACGATGGCGAAGGACTCGTTCTTGCGGGTGAAGGCGTAGCGCGTGGAGACGATACGCCCGGCGGTTACCACCTGCTCGCCGCTGTTTTCCGCCGAGATGTCACCGCAGAAGCAGGTGTTGCCCGCGTTCCTGGAGAAGACCGGGGAGAGCGGCTTTTCAGAAAACCCGACGCCGAGGAGCTCCTTCTCCCACCAGGCCTTCTCGCGGTCGGAGACGTCTTCCTCGGCGTTTTCCATCTCGAGGTCGGCGAGGGGCACCTGGGCGGCCTCGCCGAACATATCGAACATGGTGGTCTGGCCGGACTCCCGCAGCCGCTGCTCGCGCTGGGCGAGCGAGACGACGCGGTCTATGTTGTTGAGCAGGGTGCGGCGGGGGCCGAAGGCATCGAAGGCGCCGGCCTTGACGAGGCTCTCGAGCACGCGCTTGTTGAGGGACTGGGTGTTGCAGCGGCGGCAGAGCTCTTCGACGGAGGCGAACGGCCCGCCGGCGTCCCGCTCGGCGACGAGGGGTTCGAGGGCCCCGGCGCCGACGTTCTTGACGGAGGTGAGCCCGTAGCGGATGGCCTCCCGGCCGTCGGCGGTCTTTTCTATGGAAAACTCCAGCCGGGACCGGTTGATATCCGGGGGCAGCAGTTCGATATCGAGGCGGCGGCACTCGGCGGCGGCGGCGGCAATCTTGTCCGTCTGGCCGGAGTGGACGGTAAGGAAGGCGGTCATGTACTCGGCGGGGTAGTTGGCCTTGAGGTAGGCGGTCTGGTAGGCGACGAGAGCGTAGCTGGCGCTGTGGGCGCGGTTGAAGGCGTAGCCGGCGAAGGGCTCGATGAGCTCGAAAATCTGCCCGGCGAGCTCCGCGGTGTAGCCCTTCCGCTGGGCGCCGGCGAGGAAGTTCTTCTTCTCCTTCTGCATGACGCTGGCAATCTTCTTGCCCATGGCCTTGCGGAAGATGTCCGCCTGGCCGAGGCTGTAGCCGGCGAACTCCCGCACGATGAAGAGGACCTGGTCCTGGAAGACGATGACGCCGTAGGTGTCCTTGAGGATGCTCTCCAAAGCGGGGTGGGGGTATTCGACCTTCCGGATGCCGTGCTTGGAATCAATAAACTCCGGGATGTGCTCCATGGGGCCGGGGCGGTAGAGGGCGACCATGGCGGTAATATCGTTGAAGACGGTGGGTTTGAGGTCCCGGATGTAGCGGCGCATGCCGCCGCCTTCCAGCTGGAAGACGCCCATGGTATCGCCGGCGGCGAGGAGGGCGTAGGTCTTCCGGGCGCGCTCGTCCGTTTCGCCGTCCGTGGGGAGGGCGAGGAGGTCGAGCTCCTCGCCGCGCTCCGTGCGGATGAGGTCGCGGGCGCGGCCGAGGATGGTGAGGTTGGCGAGGCCGAGGAAGTCCATCTTGAGCAGGCCGATGCTGGCAATCTCCCCCATGGCGTACTGGGTCATGAGGCCGGCCTCGTCCTCGGCGCGGCTGGCCTTCTGGAGCGGGACGTACTTCGTCAGGGTATCCGCGGAGATGACGACGCCGGCGGCGTGGGTGCTGGCGTGGCGGGAGACGCCCTCGACGCGGGAGGCCTCGTTGACGAGGCGGCGGACGATGTCATCCGCCTCGTAGAGATTGCGGAACTCCGGGTTCTCTTCCATGGCCTTTTTCAGGGTCATGCCGGGCAGGCCGGGGACGAGCCGGGCGACGCG
>DAOUEG010000108.1:0-8011 GCA_034430495.1 Dehalococcoidales bacterium | reverse complement strand
GCAGCTTTCGCAGGGCCTTCGCCTCAATCTGCCGGATGCGCTCGCGGGTCACGTTGAACTCCACGCCCACCTCTTCCAGGGTGCGGCTGCGGCCGTCCTCCAGCCCGAAGCGGAGCTGGAGCACCCGCTGCTCGCGGGGGGTGAGGGTGCCGAGCACGTCCTCTATCTGCTCCTTGAGGAGCTGCTTGGAGGCGATGTCCACCGGCGGCAGGGCGTTGCGGTCCTCGATGGAGTTGCCGAGCGGGCTGTCCTCCTCCTCCCCGATAGGTGATTCCAGCGAGATGGGCAGCTGGGAGACCTTGACGATTTCCCGCACCTTGTCGGACGAGACCTCCATCTCCTTGGCGATTTCGCGGGAGGTGGGCTCGCGGCCGTACTCCTGGGCCAGGCGGCGGCTGATGCGGAGGAGGCGGTTGATGGTCTCCACCATGTGGACGGGGATGCGGATGGTGCGGGCCTGGTCCGCGATGGCGCGGGTGAGGGCCTGGCGTATCCACCAGGTGGCGTAGGTGGAGAACTTGTAGCCCTTGCGGTAGTCGAACTTCTCCACGGCGCGCATCAGGCCGATGTTGCCTTCCTGGATGAGGTCGAGCAGGGACATGCCGCGCCCGATGTGCTTCTTGGCGACGCTGACGACGAGGCGCAGGTTGGCCTCGATGAGGTGGCGCTCCGCCTTCTTCCCCTCGCGGATGGTGGTATCGAAATACCGGGAGAACCGGCCCTCGTTGGTCTTGAGGAACTCCAGGAAGGACGGGTCGTCCACGAGCGTGCCGAGGTCGGTGGCGAACCCTTCCGCGTAGTTGGCGTTGCCGAGCACGCCGGGGATAATCCGGCTGGCGAGGGAGAGCCCGACGAGCATCTCCTCCGTCTCCCCGGTGGCCACGTCGAGTTTCTGGGAGATATCGTGGACGACCTGCGGGTCAATGGCGTTGTCCACCGTCTTCTGGAGGCCCTCGTCGTAGAGGGCGCCGAGGCCGGTGCCCGCGTCCGGCAGGCCGAACTCTTCCCGCAGCGCGAGGAGCAGGCTCTCCGAAGCCTTCACGTTCTTGAGGAGCATCAAAATGATGTCCGTGGCGGACGGCTGCCGCCCGAACTCCTGGGCGTATTCCTGACGGATGGTGGTGAGGTACTTGCCCTCCTCCATCCGCTTGGCGAGGCTCTTCTCGTCGTCGGCGGTGAGGAGGTGGACGCGGCCTATCTCGTGGAGGTAGATGCGGACGGGGTCGTCGGTGATGTCCTGCTCGGCAATTTCCTCTTCCGGCAGCTCCGGTTCCACTTCAATGTCATTGTCGCTATCGTTCTCGTCCTTGTTCGGATCGAAGTTCTTGCCCTTGGACCAGGGGTCCTCTTCCTCGTTGTCCTCGTTCTCCTCGTCTTCGGTCCCGTTTCCGAGGGCGCCCTTCGGCTGCCGGTCGTCCTTCTCGCGGGCCTTGGCGATGCTCTCGTCCGGGTCGGTGGTTTCTTCCTTCGTCTTCGCTTTCTTCTTGTCGGTCGGCATCTTCTCTCTTATCTCCTTGAACCGCTTTGCCTGTTCTTGCGGTGGGTATCAATTTCTTTCCGCCCGGCGCTGATGTTCGCGGCGCCCCGGAGGAAGGCTTCGGCGTCTTCGTCGTCGCCGGCGGCGGCGGCCCGGCTGGCGGCCAGGCCCTTCAAATAGTTGTCCTTGAGGCGGTAGAGGCAGTCCACGTACTTCAGCTCGGCGGCGTTCCTGGTAATCGGCAGGACGCGGGCGGCTATCTCGTCCACGTGCTCGTGGAGGACGGGGTCGAGCACGTCCTTGAGCACCTGCGGCGTGTCCGCGCTCGCCGCGGTGACGTGGCAGAGGGCCTGGAAAATCTCGCGGTTGTCGCTCCGGGTGAAGAAGGCCGCTTCCGGCTGCTCGGCGTGGCTGCGCAGGCTTGGATTGGCCACGAGCAGAGCGAGCAGGTAGTCCTCGACGGCGCTCGTCCCGGCGACCTTCCGGGCGAAGGCGGCGGTGGGGGCGGGGGCGCGTCGCGCCGCGGCCGGGCGGGCGCCCCGCAGCGCCATGAGGGTGGGCACGTCCACGTTGAGCAGCCTGGCCAGCAGCTGGAAGTAGTGGGTCTGGCGGACGGTATCGTTCATGGCGCGCAGCACCGGCACGAGCTTCTCCGCGGCTTTCGATTTGTCTCCTGCCCGGGTGAGGTCGAGCCCTTCGGTCGTCTTCCGGAAAAGGAAGTCGAGCAGCGGCACGGCGTTCTCGACGAGTTGCTCCCACTGGCTCACGTCCCCGCGGATGACGTCGTCCGGGTCCTTGCCCTCCGGCAGGACGACCACCCTGATTTCGGCGCCGAGGGTGTTCTCGTGCCCGACGGTGCGGAGCATGGCCTCCTCGCCGGCGGCGTCCGCGTCCATGGCGAGGACGAGGTTCTTGCTCATCCGCTTCAAGATGCTGACCTGCGTTTCCGTAATGGCGGTGCCCATGCTGGCCACGGCGTTGCTGACGCCGTGCTGGTGGGCCGTCAGGACGTCCAGGTAGCCTTCCATGAAAATGGCCCGGTCCAGCTTGCGGATATTCGGCGCGGCGCGGTCAATGGCGTAGAGCGTGGAGGACTTGTCGAAGGCGGGCGTCTGCGGCGAGTTGACATACTTGGGCAGGGAATCGTCGAGGACGCGCGCCCCGAAGCCGGTGACCCGCCCGCGGGCGTCCCGGATGGGGATGATGAGCTTACCCCGGAAGCGGTCCGTGGTGCGGCCGTCCTCGTTCTGGTAGAGCAGCCCCCCGGTGACGAGGTCTTTCTCCTCGAAGCCCTTTTCCAGCAGGTACTTCTTGAGGGTTTCCCACTCGTTGAGGGCGTAGCCGAGGGTGAAGTCGGCGACGGTCTGCTGCGTGTAGCCGCGCTTCTCCACGTACTGCCGGGCCGGCCCGGCGGCGGGCGCGTTGAGCAGGTTGTTGTGGAACCAGACGGCGGCGGCCTCGTTCATGCGGAAGTAGACGTCTTTTTCCTCCCGGTGCCGGTCCTCGCGGCGGTAGGAGGGGAGCTCCACGCCGGCCCGCTCGGCCAGCACGCGGAGGGCCTCGCCGAAGTCGTAGCCCTCTTTCTTCATGAGGAAGGAGAAGACATCGCCGCCGGTGTTGCAGGCGCCGAAGCAGTGCCAGCTCTGCTGCTCCGGGTAGACGAAGAACGAGGGGTGTTTCTCCGAGTGGAACGGGCAGGGGGCGGAGAGGTTGCGCCCGGACTTCCGGAGGGTCACGTACTGCCCCACGATTTCCACGATGTCCGTTTTCTGCTTGACTTCGTCAATAACGCTCATAAATGGTGACAAATAGTTATTATACCACGTTTTCCGGCGGCCGCCCGGATAGTATAACGCTTTTTCCGGGAAAAAAGTACGGTATTCCGCTAAAAGCCGGTGCGGACCTTGATGCCGCGTTGGCGGAGGTAGTTTTTGAGCCGGGGGATGGTGTACTCGCCGTAGTGGACGATGGAGGCGACGAGGGCGGCGTCCGCGTGGCCTTCGACGAAGGCGTCGTAGAGGTGCTCCGGCCGGCCGGCCCCGCCGGAGGCGATGACCGGGATGCCGACGGCGTCCGCTATCATGCGGGTGAGGGTCAGCTCGTAGCCGTTCTTGGTGCCGTCGGCGTCAATGGAGTTGATGACGAGTTCCCCGGCGCCGAGCTCCTCGCCGGTTTTCGCCCACCACAGGGCGTCAATGCCGGTGGGCGTCACCCCGCCGTTGACGACGATCTCGTAGCCGGAGGGGATGTCCCCGGTCACCGGCGCCCGGCGGATGTCCATGGACAAAACCGTGCTCTGCGCCCCGACGGCCTGCGATATCTCGGAGATAAGCTCCCTGCGCTTGACGGCGGCGGTATTGACGTTGATTTTCTCCGCCCCGGCGTTGCGGAGCTTGGTGGCGTCCGCCACCGAGCGGATGCCGCCGCCGACCGAGAAGGGGATGAAGACCTGCCTGGCGACTTCTTCCACGAAGTGGATCATGATGTCCCGGTCCTCGCGGGAGGCGGTGATATCGTAGAAGACGAGCTCGTCCACGCCGTCCTCGTAGTACTGGCGGGCTTTCTCGACGGGGTCGCCGATGTCCCTGGTGTCCACGAACCGGATGCTCTTGGCGAGCTTGCCGCTGCGGACGTCCAGGCAGACGATAACGCGCTTGCTTAACATAATCTTAGGCTTTCACTCGTGAGGGTACCGTACCGTCCCACGTCTGGAAGCGGGCCAGCAGCTCCAGACCCAACCTGCCGCTCTTCTCCGGGTGGAACTGGGTGGCGAAGAGGTTGTCCCGCCCGATGGCGGCGCAGAACTCCTCGCCGTGGTCAGAGACGGCGTAGACGTCCTCGTCGCGGGCGGGGCGCGGGTAGTAGGAGTGGACGAAGTAGAACTCATCGCCGGGCTGGAGGCCATCGAGGAGCGGGTGTGGCTGCGTGACCTTCACGTCGTTCCAGCCGATGTGCGGTATCTTGTAGCCGGCGTCCGGCGGGCGGAAGCGGACGGTGGTGCCGGGGATGAGGCCGAGGCAGGGGGTACTACCCTCCTCCGACCGGTCGAGCACGATCTGCGCCCCGAGGCAGATGCCGAGCACCGGCACGCCGGACCGGACGGCGTTCTTTATCGCGCCGTCGAGGCCCATGTCCTTCAAGTAGGCCATGGCGCTCGGCGCGGCGCCGACGCCGGGGAAGATAACTTTGGTCGCTTTCGCCACGACGGCCGGGTCGCCGGTGCGGACGACCTCCTCGCCGACCTCGGCGCAGGCGCGCAGCACGCTCCGGATATTACCGGCGCCGTAGTCAATAACGGTAATCATAGCTGTAACTCTTCGGCCTTCGTCAGCGCGTACTGGTCCGTCATCCCGGCGATATAGTCCACCGCGCTCCGGGCGACGCTATCGGTCGGGCGGCGGTACTCCGGCGGGAGCGCCTCCGGGTGGTCCGTGAAGTACCGGTAGAGGAAGCGGACCGTGGCTTCCGCCTGGCGGGTCTCCGCCCTCGCCGCGCGGGGGTTGTAGACCCGCTCGAAGAGGAAGGCCCGCATGGTCTCGGCGGCGGCCTGGACCGGTGGGCTCATGCGGATGACCGGTCTCTCTTCCATTATATCACAGCTACGGGCGTCCCACGAGGCTTCGATGATATCGCAGACCATGGTGTTGATGCGCCCGGAGTGGGTCGTCCCGAGGACGTCCGCCGCCTTTTCCGGCAGGTCGTTTTCCGTGAGGATGCCGGCCCGGATGGCGTCGCCGATATCGTGGTTGACGTAGGCCACCATGTCCGAGATTTTCACCACCTCGCCTTCGAGCGTGCCGACCTCGCCCCAGCCCTCGCCGAGCACGCCGACGCCGGACTTGGAGTGCCGCACGATGCCGTCCCGCACCTCCCAGGTGAGGTTGAGGCCCCGGCCGTCCTTCTCCAGGAGCTCCACGATGCGCAGGCTCTGCTCGTTGTGGGCGAAACCCTCCGGGTAGAGCTCGTCGAGGACGTCCTCGCCGGTATGGCCGAAGGGCGTGTGGCCGAGGTCGTGCCCGAGCGCGATGGCCTCGGTGAGGTCCTCGTTGAGGTTGAGGGCGCGGGAAATCGTCCGGGCGATTTGAGACACCTCGAGGGTGTGGGTGAGCCGGGTCACGTAGTGGTCCCCCGTCGGAGCGATGAACACCTGCGTCTTGTGCTTGAGCCGCCGGAAGGACTTGCAGTGGATGATGCGGTCCCGGTCCCGCTGGAAGGCGGTGCGGACGGGGGAGGGCGGCTCCGGGCGGTCCCGGCCGCGCGAGTCCCGGCTCTTGACGGCCCACGGGGAGAGAGACTCCTCGCGCGCTTCGAGCCACCGGCGGATTTTAAGGTCTTCGATCATGGCGGATGCCGTCCCTGCTAACTCTAGTCAGGGGCGGCGGCTTTGTCAATGCGGCGGTCCAGTTTGCAATGCCGCCGGCGTTGGGGGTAAAGTGCAGACGACAGCGTCATGAAAAGCCCCTCGTTCCCGGGCCGGCTTCAAATGGGCAGGCATATCACGCTCGAGCGCGTCATCGTCGCCGTGGCCTTCATCGCGGCGACGGTGCTCATCCTGGCGACGCCGCTCGGGATGCCGGACCCGGACGACTGGGCCTACTACCACGGGGCGCAGAACTTCGCCGCCGGCCATTTCACCGTCACCAACCAGCAGCAACTACACCAGGCCATCGAGACCATCGAGCACGGCAACTCCCTGCTCCAGTACCTGCCGCTCGACTACAACCGCTGGGCCCTGGAGAAAGCCCCCGGGGCCGTCTTCTACCTGGTTCCCTTCGAGAAGCTGGGCATCCCGCGCTACGGCAACGTCCTGCTGGCCTTTTTCATGGTGCTGGTCACCTTCATCTTGCTGAAGCGCCTCCGCGGCGAGCGGGCGGCGATGACAGGATGCCTCCTGACCCTGTTCACGCCCATCGCCCTCGTCATGTACAACCGGAGCTACATGGACACGTACCCCTCGCTGGCGTTCCTGGCCATCGGGGCGGGGCTGTACTTCTACTACCACCTGGAGCGGGCCCGTTGCGGTCGGGTGAAGGGCGGGCTGCTGCTCTTCGCCGCGTTTCTCTGCATCAGCTGGTCGGTGGTGACGCGCTACACCAACGTGCCCATCGCGGCGCTGCTGGCCTTCCACTGGGCGGCGGCGCAGTTCGCGGGCTGGCGGCGGGGCGAAAAGACGCGGGTACGACGGGAAATCCTGCCCCTCGGGCTCGGCATCGGTCTGCCGCTGGCGACCATGCTCGTCTACGACTACTACGTCTTCGGCTCGGCGCTGACCTACGGCTACGCCGTCTCCCCGTACCCCATCAAGTTCGCCTTCCAGTACCTCGGGCAGACGTACCTGGACGGCCGGTCGGTGCCGCTCGACATCCTCCGTTACAACGCGGAGGGCTACGCGCGGAACCTGCTCATCGGTTTCCCGCTGCTCGTGGCAGGGCTGCCGGGTTTCATCTACGTGCTCTGGCAGAAGGCGGCCGAGCGGTGCGGGCGGGGCAACGCGGCGGGGCGCTGGTCGAGCGTCCGGTCCGAGGTCTCCTGGGGCCTGCTCGTCGTGCTGACGGGCTGGTTCGTGTCCGTCTTCGGCCTCTACCTCGGCTACGAGTGGACGGCCGGGCTCAAGGAGGGGGGCGGCTTCGTGCTGCTCAACCGCTTCCTGCTGCCGGGGCTGTTCCCGGTGGTGATAATCTGCGCCCTGGTGCTGGACCGGTTCCCGGTCAAGGTGTGGCTGCCGGTGGTGGCGGTGCTGGTGGTGTTCGGGGGGCTGCTGTACGCGCAGTGGTCGCTCGACCTCCACGTGCTGCCGGCCCGGGTGACGCTGCGGACGCTCGACACGCGCTGGCCGGGTTACGTGTTCCCGCCGTGGACGCCGTACTTCCAGCCCAACGGCGGCCCCGAGTCCTTCCCGTTCCCGATGTGGAGCTACCCGTACCTGTTCCCGAAGGTACCGTAGACGAGAGACGACCGCTCAAGGCGGTCCTGTGGAGGGATGGGCCGTCAGGCGGGGTTTTGAGGGCGCACTTTGACACCGGCGCGGAATTTTTCAAATCGAGCGATTTTTACAAAATGTGTCCTGTTTGGTAGCTTCGGAGCGGGCGAGGATTAGGCCGGTCACCATCCGGCGGGCCCGGTTAGCTTTGGAAATCGCGAGTTTTCTGGCGCACTACACCCCCGTGCGGCGTACGTTTTTCAGGCCGCAACGAGAGTATACTAGAACATGTGTACTAATGTCAAGGGGATTGTGTCGCGGGTTTTACGCCGTAGTACCTCACCCCCTGGCCCCCTCTCCGTTAACGGAGAGGGGGTACAGTTTGGTGAACCTATCCCCCTGGGCCCCTTCCCTTGGGTATTGGTGAAGGGAAGGGGAGGTAATGGAAGGAGAAAATCCCTCCTGACCTCCCTTTGCAAAGGGAGGCAACGGACCGGCACTCGGAGCGGTCATTCACTCAGGGAGTACGGGGATAGAGATTGCGACGGTCGTGGCGCTCCCTGGCAATGACAGGGAAACCAGGGTGGGCCTGGGGACGGGGGCCCGCCCCACGC
>DAOUEG010000107.1:0-2963 GCA_034430495.1 Dehalococcoidales bacterium | reverse complement strand
CCCAGGGCACGGTCACCTTCCCGGCCAGCTTCATGCTCGTCGGCGCCATGAACCCCTGCCCCTGCGGCTACTTCGGCGATGCCTACCGCGCCTGCACCTGCCCGCCGAGCGTCGTCTCCCGCTACCAGCGGCGCATCAGCGGGCCGTTCCTCGACCGCGTGGACATCTTCGTGGAGGTCCCTCACATCGAGTACGAAAAGCTGACCGACGAGCGTTTGGGGGAACCCTCGGCCGCCGTCCAGGCCCGCGTCACCGCCGCCCGGGAGCGCCAGCGCGCCCGCTTCAGCGGCACGCGCCTTACCGCCAACGCCGAGATGACCCCGACCGAAATCCGGAAGTTCTGCGCCGTGGACGAGGCCGCCCAGGGCCTGCTGCAGACGGCCATGAAGCAGCTCCACCTCTCCGCCCGCGCCTTCCACCGCATCCTCAAGCTGGCCCGCACCATCGCCGACCTCGAAGGCTCCGACGACATCAGGGCCGCCCACGTCGCCGAGGCCGTCCAGTACCGCCCCCGCCGCACCGAGGACTGAGCCCTCTTCCCCGGCGTATCGTCTGTGATAAAATTGACACTCTGCGCGCCTGCATTGTACAATCCGACCGGATGGGCCGGTACCGCCCCCGCGCGCCTGTCCGGCCCGCCCCGCAGCAAACATGGGAGAGACGATGTCCATGCCGGATTACGAGAAAAACCTCGTCCGCAAGCCCGCCTATGAAGTCGGCCCCAGCCCCGCGGATATTCCCAAGCACCGCGGCCACCAGGTCCCCTCCATGACCTACATGAGCAACGCGCTCGTGCCCGGCAGCAACACCTACATCGAGGTCAGCTGGATTTACGACGTCCCGGAGCCGAACCCCTACGTCCGCGAGCACGCCCACAACTACGACGAGATCGTCCTGCACCTCGGCTCGGACCCGGAGCACCCGGAGGCGCTCGGCGGGGACATGGAAATCAGCGTCGAGGGCCAGCCCCTCCGCTTCGATACCACGACCGCCCTCTTCCTGCCGAAAGGAACGAAACACGGCCCGCTCATCTGGCACCAGGTCACGCGGCCCCACATCGAGATGACCATCATGCTCGGCTGCGGTGATTTCAAGCTCGCCAATCCGGGCCGCAACCCGGGCAGCCGCTAGCTCTTCCGGCTCGCTGCCGGAGTCAATGTGAACGCGAAAGACTATGAAAGGAAGGAACACTATGGCAGAATCGAAGTACGGCAAGTATATCTGCACGGAACTCGCCCCCAACATCCCCCTGCCGCCCTACCGCGAGTGGGAGCGTGACATGATCGGCGACGGACTGTGGGAGGGCTACCACCGCGGCCTGGAGCACGTCGTCTGGACGGACCGCAACGTCATGCCCGGCGCCTTCTACTCGGAGATGGTCTGGCAGTGGGGCCAGAAGTGGCCCGGCATCCGGCCGCGCCCGGTGCTGACCCCGGAGCAGATGGAAGAGGCCCGGAAAAAGCCCGGCGGCAACGGCGTGCCGCCCCACGCCCACCCCTTCCCGGAGCTCCTCTCCTTCTTCGGGACGGACCCCTCCCACCCGGAAGACCTCCGCGGCGAGGTGGAGTTCTGGCTCGAGGACGAGAAGTACGTCTTCACCAAGAGCTTCGTCGTCTACATCCCGGCCAACGTCACCCACTGCCCGCTGCGCATCCTCCGCATGGATGACTCGTTCTTCCACTACACCATCGGTCCCGGCGGGGAGTACGTCTAGCCGCGAATTTTCAGGAGAAGGAAGGAAACGCTCATGGCGAAAAAATATGAAAAAATGTTCGTGACCAAAGACAAGCCGGGCTATAAGTATCCGGCCTACCTGCACCCCAACACCGGCACCACCGTGCGCCTCGCCTACATTGACGAGGAGACCGTGAAGGGCGCCGAGTTCGGCTGCGAGAACATGTGGCTGCTCCCCGGCGGCCCCGCCGAGCAGAAGGTGATGGACGCCAACACCCAGCCCTACGACCGCTTCTTCGGCTTCTACGCGTACAACTACGACAACATCCGCGACCTCTGCGCCGAGATGGAGGTCTACATCGGCGGGGAGAAGCACGTCGTCAAGAAGAGCGGCGCCATGTTCATCCCCGGCGGCCTGGAGGTGGGCCCGCTCACCTTCCGCAACATCACCAAGCCCATCTTCTTCACCATCGAGTTCCCCTGCGGCGAGGGGCTGAACAAGAAGTACAACTAGGCAATCCGACGAGGGCCCCGGCGCGACCGGGGCCTTCGTGTATCATTTTTCAGGAGGTTCCGGCCATGGCCGAGACGAAGTACGGCAAGTATATCATCAGCGATTACATCAAACCCGGCACCGAGGCCCCGTGGGCGCCCCCGAACCTTCAGGGCGTCGCCCCGGGCAAGGGCGGGCGGCTCTTTTTCCTCGATGACGGCATCGTCCCCGGGGCGTTCTACATGGAGTGCGTCTGGGTAATGCCGCGGCCCCCCCTGCCGCCGGCGGCGCCGGGCGAAAAACGGCCCGGGACGGAGGCCCATACCCACGACTACGACGAGGTCATCGCCTTCATCGGCACCAACCACGACGACCCCTACGACCTCGGCGCCGAGGTGGAGTTCTGGATGGAGGACGAGATGCACATCATCACCCGCACCAGCCTCGTCTTCGTCCCCGCCGGTCTCCGCCACAGCCCCCTCATCTTCCGCCGCGTGGACCGGCCCGTCTTCCACTACACCACCGGCCCGGGCAAGATGTACTTCTAGTCCGTTCGTTCCCCCGCTCTTCCGAGTCCGCATGAGCGCGAGCGGGAATACGACGGTTTTTCGGGCAGACGTTCACACCGGCGCGGAATTTTCAAACGCCGGCGAAAATCTTACAAGGTGCCCCCGTCCATAGCTTCGGAGCGGGCGAGGACTAGGCCGGTCACCATCCGGCGGGCCCGGTTAGCTTTGGAAATCGCGAGTTTCACGGCGCACTACACCCCCGTGCGGCGTACGTTTTTTAGGCCGCA
>DAOUEG010000106.1:0-25073 GCA_034430495.1 Dehalococcoidales bacterium | reverse complement strand
GGGGGATAGGTTCACCAAACCGTACCCCCTCGCCATTCATGGAGAGGGGGTACGGGGGTGAGGTGACACGAGGCAAAAACTGAGACACAATCCCCTTGACATTAGAACAAACGTACTGTTATACTGTCGTTGCGGCCTGAAAAACGTACGCCGCACGGGGGTGCAGTGCGCCAGAAAACTCGCGATTTCCAAAGCTAACCGGGCCCGCCGGATGGTGACCGGCCTAATCCTCGCCCGCTCCGAAGCTACCAAACAGGACACGTTTTGTAAAAATCGCCGACTTTAAAAATTTCTCTCCCGGTGTCATAGTGTACCCATGGACCTCCCGGACTTCACCACCCGCCCCAGGGCCGTCGCCATTGACCTGGACGGCACCCTGCTCGATTCCCACGGCACCGTCTCGGCGCGGAACCGGCGCGCCCTGGCGCGCTGCGCCGGGAGCGGCCTGGCCGTCATCATCGCCACCGCCCGCCCGGCCCGCTGGATGCCCCGCCTCTTCGGCGAGGCAGAAATGGCCTCCTTCTCCTTCGTGAACCAGAACGGCGGCGTGGCCCGGGGCGCGCCCCCGCTCTCCGGCACCTTCAAGGAGGTCCTGCCCCGCCCCCTCGTCGAGGACATCATCGCCCTCGCCCTGGGGATGGAACCGGAGCTGCGGGTGACGCTCGAGCTCGACGGCTACGAGTTCGGCACCAACCGCCCCCGCGACGCCGCAGCCCTCTGGGGGGTCAACGCCGCCTTCCCCGAGATGCAGCTTTCCCTGGAAGCATCGCTGCGGCACGAGGTGACCAAGGTGGCCCTCGGCGGCCTGGGACGGGACCTCTCCCACGTCGTGGCCGCTCTGGACGGCCGGTTCGGCCCGGCCGTCACCATCGTGCCCTCGGAGAACACGACCTTCCTCAACGTCAACGCCCCCGGCGCCACCAAGACCCGGGCCGTCGAGCGGCTCACCGGTTCCGCGGGACTCACCCTCGCGGACGTGCTCGCCTTCGGGGACGATATCCCGGACGTGGCCATGCTGCGGGCCTGCGGCACGGCCGTCGCCATGGCCAACTCCTGCGCCGAGGTGCTCGAAGCCAGCGACTACCGCACCCTCTCCAACGACGAGGACGGCGTGGCCGTCGTGCTGGAACGGCTGGCCGATCTGGACGACGGCAGGCGCCCGACTTGAAATTTCCCCACTGACTTCCCTATCATGTGGGTAACTTTTACCGGCGCCCGTGCCGTGGAGGAAATGGTATGAACGAGCTGGATATCCTCAAGAAATTCGACTTCGAGCGCCCGCCCGTCGGCGTCAAGTTCACGGCCCGCCGGCCTGCCGGCCTGCCCCGCATTAAGCCCGGCCGGGACTTCTGCGAGCTCATCGCCGACGCCCTGAACGGCGCCGCCTTCTACGCCGGCCAGGAAGAGATCGGCTGCCTCGGGCCGCTGCTGCTCGGCATGGTCAAGGACGACCCGGTCTTCGAGAGCGGCAAGGTCGGCCCCAAGCTCGGCGTCTACAAGCGCGACGCCGCCAACAAGCACATCTACGACTACCTCCCCCGGGTCAAGGACGACAGCGTCAAATACGTCGCCTACGCCCCGCTCGACAAGCTCACCTTCCGGCCGGACCTCGTCATCATCATGGCGAGCGTCAGCCAGGCGGAGATCCTCACCCGCGCCCGCACCTACGTCACCGGCGAGATGTGGGAGGCCAAGGGCACCCCGGTGGCCGGCTGTGCCTGGATCTACCTCCACCCCTACCTCACCGGCGAGGTCAACTTCACCATCACCGGGCTCGGCTTCGGGATGAAGGCCCGCGGCGCCTTCCCGGAAGGCCGCGTGCTGATGACCATCCCCAGGCAGCGCATCCCGGACATGATGAAGAACCTGCGGGAGATGGCCTGGGTGCCGGAATCCTACCGCATCGGGCGGGAGGGCCACAGGGAAAAGATGCGGCGCATCGCCGCCGAGATACAGGAGGACCTCCACCTCTAGGCGGAGGCCGCCAGGAAAGGAGCTACCCATGCCAGCCAAGCAGCGCGATTATTCCGTTCTCGACCGGTTCCACTTCGAGTACAAACCCGTCGGCGTCAAGTACCTGCCGACGCGGCCGAAAGGCATCCGCAAACTGGAGAAGGCGCTCAACTTCTGCGAGATGATAAAGGAAGCCCAGGACACGGAGCCGTTCTACGTGGCGCCGGACAACTGGCACTGCGTCGAGCCGCACCTGCTGGGGTTCGAGGACTTCCCCTCCATCTACAACAGCGGGCTCTTCGGCGCGGACGAGGGGCTGTACCAGGAAGCCCGCGCCAACCGCCAGCTCTACAACTACCTGCCGCAGATGGTCAAGGGCTCCGTGCAGTACGTGGCCTTCGGGCCGGTGGACAAGCTGCCGTTCGACCCGGACGTCATGGTCCTCACCGCGACGATGGAACAGGCCCCGACGGTACTGCGGGCGCTCAACTACTCCACCGGCGAGCCGATCGTCAGCAAGACGACGCCGGTGGTGGCCTGCTCCTGGCTCATGGTCTACCCGGTCATCAGCGGGGAGATGAACTACGTGGTCACCGGCCTGGGACTGGGCATGGACGCCATGGACATGTTCCCGGCCGGGCTCTTCCTCATCTCCATTCCCTTCCAGAAGCTCGGCGAGGCATTGCGGAACCTGGCAGAAATACGGTACCAGGAGGGCCCGCGCCCACCGAGGCCGGGCGGGGACGCCCACCGGGCGCGGGTGGAGACCTACAAGGAAGAACTCCAGCGCAAGTGGGCGGAATAAGTACGAGAGGAACACCGATGGCATCAGAAAAAGCGCAGTACATCCAGGAGATACCGTTCCACAAGGGGGCCGGGCCGGGGGCGCTGTTCGCCGTGGGGGCCAGGCAGCTCGGCGGGATACAGCAGCACGTCATCTACGCCTGCGGCTACGCCACCGGGCAGACGGGGCTTTCGTCCAAGCCGCACGTCCACAAGTACGACGAGGCGGTGTACTTCATCGGCACCGACCCGTACGCCCTCGACGACCTCGGCGCGACGGTGCGGGTCTCCATCGGGCCCGAGGGCGACCAGGAGTGGTTCACCTTCGATAAGCCGACCGTGCTCATCGCCCCGGCGGGGCTGTGGCACTGCCCCATCTTCACCGACAAGATAACCCGGCCGTTCGTCTGCATGGCGGTGTCCATGACCGGGGAGCGGAACGACTAGCCGATACCATCATCGCTGAAACATTACCGCGATTAAGGAGGAAAGCCATGGACCTGACAGGGAAAGTCGCGCTCATCACGGGAGGGGGTGTCGGTCTGGGAAAAGCCATCGTGAAGCGCTTCATCGCCGACGGCGCGAAGGTCTGCATCACCGGTCGGCGGAAGGAAAAGCTGGAAGCAACGGCGGCCGCCTACCCGGCGGGTTCGGTCGCCATCTGCGCGGGGGACGTCTCCAAGGTGGAAGACGTGGCCAGGATGGTCAAGGCGGCGCTGGACTTCGGGGGGAAGATAGACGTCCTGGTGAACAACGCGGCCACGGACAACAAGGGGAGGGTGACGGACCTGGCGCCGGCGGACTGGCAGCGGGTCATTGACGTGGACCTGACCGGGCCGTACCTCATGATGCGGGAGGTCATCCCGCACATGCAGCAGGCCGGGGGCGGTTCCATCATCAACATCGCCTCGCTCGGCGGGACGCGGTGCCTGCCGGAGCTGCCGGCGTACTGCACGGCCAAGGCCGGGCTCATCATGCTGTCGAAGCAGGTGGCGCTGGACTACGGGCCGGAGAACATCCGCTGCAACGCGGTGTGCCCGGGCGGCATTGACACCGAGCTCCTCGACGAGATGATCGTCCCGCTGGCGGAGAACCTGGGCACGGACAAGGCCGGGGCGCTGGCCTACTTCTCGCAGGACGTGCCGCTGCGGCGGGTCTCCAGGCCGGAGGACATCACCGGCCTGTGCAGCTACCTGGCCAGCGATGACTCCTCCTTCATGACGGGGTCGGCGCTGCTCATCGACGGGGGAGCGCACATCGTGGACATCTCCGGCGCGTCGGTCACCCACGGGATGATGCAGGCCGGGAAGAAGCACCTCTACTAGCACGGCGGCCGGGCCCCGGAAGACGGGACCCGGCACGTAAAGGAGGCCAGGCGTGGCGGATACCAACGCGGACAGGGCCTACGAGCTGGGCCGGCAGTACGAGCGGACCTACGGGGGATGCAGCCAGTGCGTCATCGCCGCGCTCCAGGATACCTTCGATGCCCGTAACGACGAAATCCTCCGGGCGGCCACCGGCCTGGCGGCGGGAGGGGGAGGCTTCACCGACGGCAGCTGCGGCGCCTACAGCGGGGCCGTCCTGGCGCTCGGTTCCCGGCTCGGCCGGGAGCGAGACAACCTGGCCGATGTGGACGCCATGCTGCGGAACTTCGGGCTGGTGGAGAAACTCCACGACCGGTTCATACGGGAGTACGGCTCGGTGGTGTGCCGCAACATCCAGACCAGGCTCTTCGGCCGGCCGTACTACCTGGCCGACCCGGAGGAGTTCGAGAAGTTCGAGAAGGCCGGGGCCCACGAGACCCACTGCCCGGAGGTAGTGGGCAAGGCCTGCCGGTGGGCGGCGGAAATCATCGAAGAAGCGGGGCTGGCCTGAGCCGGCGGGGACGAGCGGTTGCGCGGGGTAGCGCCAGGGGTTACAATGATACCCGGAACGGGCCCCAGTAGCTCAGGTGGATAGAGCAGCGGTTTCCTAAACCGCGTGTCGGGCGTTCGAGTCGCCCCTGGGGTACCATATTTCGAAGCTGAAAAGCCCTTCACCCCGGGGGCTTTCCCTTTTTATGAAACGGGTCCTGCCGCCTCCCTCGCCGGGCGCAGCAGCAGCACGGCGATGATGGCGACGGCCGCCGCGGCGGCGCAGACCTCGAAGGCGGAAGTGTAGGAGCCGGTGGCGTCGAAGAGATAGCCGGTGATGATGGGCCCGACGGCCGTCCCGCCGGTGAAGCCGATGCCCGCCACCCCGTAGATAAGCCCGTGGGACTTGAGGCCGAACAGCCGGGCCACGAGGGGCGATTCCGAGGCCCCTTCCGCGCCGAAGGCGCTCCCGGCGATGACGGCCGCCACGTAGAGCAGCCACAGCGCCTTGACGAAGGCCAGCACCACCGCCCCGCCGAGCATCATGCCGAGGGCGATGAGGAAGACGGCCCGGCTGCCCCAGCGGTCGCCGACGTAGCCGGCCAGCACGATGCCGGCCAGGCTGATGCCGTTCATCACCGCCAGGAGCGTGGCGGCATCGCCGGAACTCACCCCCAGCTCCAGGGCGTGCGGCACGAGGTGGACGACGAGTGAAAAGACGACGTAGCCGGAGCAGAACAGCGTCACCAGGATGAGCCACATCTGGCGGGTCCGCAGCGCCGCGCCGATGGTGACGCCCGGCTCCGACTTCATCGCCTCGGCGGGGTGGGGCACCTCCTCCGGCGGCAGGGCGGCCCGTTCCGGGTTGTTCTTGAGGAACCGCGCCACGATGATGATGGCCGCCCCGGCGATGGCCGCCTGCACCACGTAGGCGGTCTGCCAGTCCGTGGCGACGATGAGGCGGGCGAGGATCGGCGGGAAGATAATCCCCCCGACGCCGACCCCGGCCACGACGATGCCGGTCATCATGGTGCGCCGGCGGTCGAACCAGCGGGCGATACTGGAGAGCAGCGGCACCCAGATGCCGCTCATGCCGCCGCCGATGATAATGCCGTAGAAGAGGTAGATCTGCCAGAGCCCGGTGACGCGGGACATGAGGAAGTAGCCGAGGCCGACGGCGACGCCGCAGAAGGTGAGGACGAGCCGCGGACCGAAGCGGTCCGTCAGCCCTCCCATGACGATGCCGCCGAAGCCGCGGAAGAGCATCGAGAGGGAGAACGCCCCGGCGGTGGCGGCGGCCGACCAGTGGAACTGGTCCACGAGGGGCGTGAAGAGGATGCCGAAGGAGTTGAAGACCCCCATGGCGACCATCATGATGATGAACGCGGCGATCACCACCGTGTAGCCGGGGTAGTAGCGCCGCCCGCCGGCGGCATCAGGGACGGACTGGGGGAAACTCATCGGTCCGGGGACAGGCCTCACTCCTCAGTATCGGCCCATTATACCACGGAGGCCCGCCGCTCACGAACCGGGCTTGACGGCACCGACGGGGGGATGGTATCATAGTTATGAACATATGCTCATAACGGGGTGAAATTGCCGCGACCGAGAAAATGCCGCCGGGTGGCCGGACTCCCGCAGGTGAGCTACTACAAGCCGCAGGGCCTGCCGCTGCGCTACCTGAAGGAAACACGGCTCAGCGTGGAAGAGGCGGAGGCGCTCCGGCTCAAGGACCTGGAGGGGCTCGACCAGCAAGCGGCGGCGGAGCGGATGGGCATCTCGCGGCCCACCTTCCAGCGGCTCCTGAAGGAAGCGCGGCACCACGTCGCCGAGGCGCTGCTCGCGGGACGGGCCATCCGCATCGAAGGCGGGCATTTTACGCTCGGCAGGCAAGCCGGGAACATCAAGGAGGAAAATATGAAAATCGCAGTCGTTACGGACGACGGCCAGACCATCTCCGCCCACTACGGGCGGGCGACCGGGTACGCCGTGTTTACCATCACGGACGGCGCCATCACCGGGCGGGAGCAGCGGGAAAAAGCCGGGCACCATACCTTCGACGGGCACGGTGAAGAGGCCGGAGACGGGACCGGCCGGCACGGCTACGGGGAAGGCGCCCAGTCCCGGCACAACGCCATGGCGGCGGCGCTGGAGGACTGCCAGGTCCTCATCGGCGGCGGCATGGGCTGGGGGGCCTACGAGAACCTCAAGAGCCGCGGCATCGAGGCCATCATCACCGACGTGACGAACGCCGAGGAAGCGGTCACGCGGTACCTCGCCGGCGAGCTGCCCAACCTCATGGAGCGGCTCCACTAGGCCGCGGCGGCCGCCCTACTTGTGGCGGCGGCGGCGGCGCTGGTACGGCCGGACGACGAGGACCGGGTCCCCGGACTCGCGGATGACCTTATCGGCCACGCTGCCCATGATGGCGCGGCGGAAGCCGCTGCGCCCGTGGGTGGTCATGACGATGAGGTCCACCTTGTTCTTCCGGCCGATCTCCATGATGTGGGCGGCGGCGTCGCCCTCGGTGGCGCGGTACTCCGCTGGGATATTCTTCGCCTTCATCTCCCGGACCTTGCCGGCCAGATAGCGCTTGGCGCGGCTCAGGTTGCGGCGGTCCGCCAGGGCGGCCTGGTCGAAGGTAATCTGGGAGGCGACCGGGCTCGTCAGGCCGGTGGGGTCAACGGGCGGAATGGGCCGGGTGGGCTGCACGACCTGGACGAGAAGGAGAGACGCCTTATATTGCTGCGCCAGGTCAATAGCGTATTTCATCGCACGATTACCGAACCTTGAACCGTCCAGGGGCACGAGAATCTTCTTGTACATAAACCGGGCTACCTCGCTTTCTCTCCCTAGTTTATACTATGTGTCCCGGCAAAGAAAAGCTGCCTAGCGGCGCCGGAAAAAGCGGCGCATGAAGCCGACCCGTTCCAGCAGGGCCGTATAGACGTGGCAGCGGGCCTTGAGTATCTCCGCCTCTTCAAAGAGGTTGGGCGAAGCCGCCCGGCCGAAGCGCGCGCCCACGTAGGCATCCGCGATGGTGGCCAGGTCTTCGGCGTGCTCCGGCAGGGCCTCTGCCAGGGCGGCGGCGTACTCGGACGGCGTCTGGGAGGCGTCCGGCCCCAGCTTGGCCAGGGCGGCCAGCCGGCCCATCTTCTGGTAGGTCTCCACCGCCACCAGCTTGCGGTCCACGTGCCACAGCCAGCGGCTGAAGGCGGCCCGCATGGTGGTGGCCGGTATCATCAGCACGAGCAGCGTTGCCCCGGCCAGGATGAGCACCAGCATCGCCACGCCGAGCTGGTCGGCGAAGGGCAGCTTCCCGTGGGTAACGTTCCGCGGAACGTCCGGCTGGCCCTGGTCGGCCTGCGAGCCGCCGGCGGGCAGGAAGGTCCGGAAATCGAACGGCACGACGTTCCCGGGCTCGGCGGTGTTGATATTCGGGCTCTCCACGAAGGGCTCCGGGAGGGTCACGCGGCTGCCGCCGGAGCCCTCGGCGGTGCTGGGCGTGGCCTCGAGGTCAACCCAGCCGTACCCCTGGAACCAGGCCTGCGGCCAGGCGTGGTAGTACTTATCGCGCAGGATGTACTCGCCGGGCTCGGGGCCGGCCTCGCCGGGCAGGTAGCCGACGACGAGGCGGGCCGGCACGCCGACGGAGCGGAGCATCACCGCCATCGAGGAGGCGAAATAGGTGCAGAAGCCGGCCTTCTCCGTGAAGAGGAAGTACTCGACGCCGTCCTCGCCCGGCGGCGGGGCGTCAATGCCGGTATCGTACTTGAAGGTGGCCAGGTACCTGTCAATGGCAGCAACCTTCTCGTACGGAGTGGTGGCGTTGGCGGTGACCTGGGCGGCCAGGTCCCGGATGTTCTGCGGCAGGCTGTCCGGCAGGGACAGGTACGGGGCCAGCGAGGCCGGGTAGCCGCCCGGGGCGGCGGCGAGCTGGGCGCCGGAGGGCGTCCGGTAGGCGCTCGTCACGGTGTACTGCTCGTTGGGGGCCAGCACGCGGGGCGTCGTGGCGGCCAGGAGGTCGTTCCCGCTGACGTGGACGAGGTAGGGCGTGTCCGCGGTCACCAACGTCCCGGCGGTCAGCATGAGGTCCGTGTTGATACCGGTGGTCACCTGGTAGGTGATGAGCTGGCTGGCCGCGTCCGGGGGCAGCTCGCCGACCCAGGTGGTGTTCTTATCGAGGAGGTAGGCGGTCATCGGGGCGTTGGTCCAGCCCTGGTCCGTGTAGGTATCATAGACGCGGACGCGCCAGTAGGACGGGACCGGGGAGCGGACGATGAAGTCAATCTCGTCGCCGCTGTGCCAGACGGAGCCGAACATGAGGTCGCCCTGGCTGGTAACGGTCTCCGCCTGCTGCCGCGAGGGGACCTCGTCGAAGATGTTGAGGGGCGAGTTATCCAGGTTGAGCTTCCAGGTAATGCGGGTGGCCACCATCGTCTGGAAGGCCGGGGAGCGGGGCTGCGGCAGGAGGAGGGCCAGCGACGTGGCGACGAGGAGCAGGCTCAGCAGCAGCGTGCCGAGGAGGTACCAGCCGCGCCGCGGGTCGGCGTTGCCCACCAGGGCGGCGGTCGTGTTGCGGGTGAGGCGCACCTCGAAGATGAAGAGGGCCGCCGCGACGAAGAACAGCACGAACCACAGGCTGCTGGTGCCGGGGAGGTTGTTCAAATTGATAATCAGCACCAGCGCCCCGGCGATAACGCCGAGCCAGGCGTTCCGCAGCCGCAGGACGCACCAGGCGGACAGGTAGCCGGTGAGCCAGACGAGGGCGACGAGGAACGCCGCGAAGACGTGGAGCCCCGCCCCGACGCCGAGACCGTAGCCGAACCACCAGGTGACCCCGGCGCCCGCCGCGAGCGAGATGAGGTGGATGAACACGCTCCGCAGGCGCAGGGCCGCCATGACCCACACGAAAGCGATGGCGAGGCCCAGCACCAGCACGAGCGGCGGCTGGGGACTGGTCCAGTGGGCGCGGATGAGCGTCAGCACCGGGATGAGGAGGACGGCGAACAGCCCCACCACGCCGAGCCAGGAGCGCCAGGCCTGGAGCCAGGCGGTCGCCCGGTCCGCCAGGCGGGCCACGAGTGGTAGGGAGGCGCGGGGCCGGCGCTGCCCGTCCATCGTCATCGCGGTGCCACCGCCCCGCCGTAGGCCGGCCCGCTCAGCAGGCGGCTATCGAGCGCGTAGGGTATGTCCGCCCCGTTGCGGACGATGTAGATGTTGATACCGGCGGCGGCCAGGGGGCGGGAGGTCTCCTCGAGGGGGGTCTCGCCGCCGAAGCTGGGGGAATCGAGCAATACGGCGGTGACGATGACGCCCCGGCTGACGGCCCGCCGGAGGGCGCCGGCGAGGTCCTGGCGCTCCGCCGGCATGACGACGATGACGGCCGAGCCGGCCTCGAAGAGGTCAACCTCGGAGGAGAGCAGGGTCGCCAGCGGTACGCGCCCGTTGCCCTGCATCACGGCCAGCGACCGGAGCAGGTGGTCCATGTGCTGGTCGCCGAGGCGGGGCAGGTGGACGGTGGCCTCGTCGGCGACGGCCATCAGGCCGACGTCCTTGCCGCTCTCCAGGTACTTCCGCGCCAGCGAGGCGGTGATGGTGACGGCGTACTCGTCCGTCGAGCCCGGCGCGACGCCGTGGTTGACGGGGGCGTACATATCCGCCACGAGCCAGATGCTGTGGTAGGCGTAGTTGGAGCGTTCCGGCTCGAACTCCCGCACCATCAGCTTCCCGGCGTGGGCGGTGGACGGCCAGGCGACGTGGCGCAGGCTATCGCCGCGGGCGTACTCGCGGACGCGGGCGGCGGCCGGGCCGGTCTCGCTGGCGAGCCAGCGGCGCGGGCTCTGTCCCGGCTCCTGGCGGGGCACCACCTGGAAGTGGGGCAAGGCGACCGTTTCCGGGTAGACGATGACCGGCTGGGCCACGCCGAAGGACCTTTTCACCGGGAAGAGGCCGAGAGGGTCGGATATCCGCACGTTGATGACGCCGGTGGTGTACTTGCCGCGGCCGCGGCAGTGGGGCTCGGTGTGCCAGGTGCGGGCGGCGCGGGACGGCAGGCTGAAGGTACGGGCGTTCTGGTAGCCGGGGAGGGTCGTTTCCTCGCTGACGTCGGTCACCGGCACCGGCAGGCGGCCGCGGTTCTCGACGACGAAGTCCTCGCCGAGGGTTTCGCCGGGGTTGCGGGAATCGGTCTCGACACTGATCCGGGCGGTGATGCGCCGCGCCGCCAGCCGCGACCAGACCCAGCTGAGGAAAAGGATGACGCCGGTGAAGACGAAGACGTGCCACACGTGGACGAAGGCTCCCGCCAGCGCCACGAGCAGGATGACGACGAGGAACGAGGTGAAGGCCAGTTTCTTCAGCATACCGGTTCCAACGACGGGGCGAACGATTACCGTCCGGCGACGCCTCCGGGCACGGGCACGGTATCGAGGATGTCTAAAATGGGACTGCGTCCGTCCCGCCCCTGGGTCTGCCCGGAGGAGGCCAGCAAAGCGCGGTGGGCCAGCGCCGGCACGGCGAGCGCCTTGACATCGTCCGGGAGGACGAAGTCACGCCCCTGGAGGAGCGCCCGGGCCTGGGCGGCGCGGTAGAGGGCGAGCGAGCCGCGGGGCGAGGCGCCCAAGTAGATAGAGGGATGGTGGCGGGTGGCTTCGACGAGAGCGACGATGTACTGCTTGACGAGGTCGTCCACGTAGATGGCCTTGACGGCCTCCTGGAGCCGGACGACGTCGCTGACGTCCACGACGGGCTGGAGGTTCTCGATGGGATGCACCATCTTCTGGCCCTCGATGATGGCTATCTCCTCTTCCTGGCTCGGGTAGCCGATGCTGATGCGGAGCAGGAAGCGGTCGAGCTGGGCCTCCGGCAGCGGGAAGGTGCCTTCGTACTCGATGGGGTTCTGGGTGGCCAGCACGTGGAAGGGCGTGTCCATGCGGTGGGTGGTGCCGTCCACGGTGACCTGCCGCTCCTCCATGGCTTCGAGGAGGGCCGACTGCACCTTGGGAGTGGCGCGGTTGATCTCGTCGGCGAGGACGACCTGCGCCGCGATGGGCCCGGCGTGGAACTCGAAGTCCCCGTTCTTCTGGTTGTAGACGGTGACGCCGGTGACATCGCCGGGGAGCATGTCCGGGGTGAACTGGATGCGCTTGAAGGAGCAGCTGATGGAGCGGGCGAGGCTGCGGGCCAGCATGGTCTTGCCGACGCCGGGGGCGTCCTCAATGAGGAGGTGGCCCTGGCTGAGCAGGGCGATGACGGCCAGCTCGACGGCCCCCGTCTTGCCGACCATGACGGTCTCCACGTTCTTCACGATGCGCTCGGCCATCTGCCGGGCCGAAGCCTTTGTCTGTTCCACAATCCACCTGTCAATCGTCCGGTTGTCGTCTGCGGGGATAGCACCCCCCTCTAATTGTGAGTGTATCATACTTTTTTCCGGGCACAAAACGGGGGCGGGCCGCCGACGAACGATATTACGAAATAATAAGTTTTATTAATTTACCTATTGACTTTTTGAACTTTTCACGCTAATATAAATT
This sequence comes from Dehalococcoidales bacterium, assembly GCA_034430495.1. GTDB lineage: Bacteria > Chloroflexota > Dehalococcoidia > Dehalococcoidales > RBG-16-60-22 > DAOUEG01. Next base: position 12,949 of record DAOUEG010000106.1, on the reverse strand, counting down.
GATTTATTTAATTTTCACGTGGGGAGGTGGCAGCGTGCAGCTGGAAATCAAGAACGTGACCAAGGTCTACAAGGGCAAGGTACGCGCCAACGACGACATCAGCCTGTCGGTGGACGAGGGCGAGGTCTTCGGGCTGCTGGGGCCGAACGGCGCCGGCAAGACGACGCTCGTCAGCCAGGTCATCGGGCTGGCGGTGCCGGACAGCGGGAGCATTACCATCGGCGGGGTGGACGCGGTGGCGGACCCGGCCTACGCGCGGCAGGCGTGCTCGTTCCAGGCGCAGACCCAGGTACCCATCGCCGGGCTCAACACTCTCCAGGCCATCGAGCTCGTCGGGCTCATCCGGGGCGGCAAGAAGGCGGCGGTGCGGCAGCGGGCCATGGAGCTCATCGAGAAGCTCGACCTGACGGAGTGGAAGAAGACGATGGGCCTCACCTTTTCCGGCGGGGTGCGGCGGCTGGTCGCCTTCTGCATGGCGGCGGTGGTGCCGGGCAAGGTGGTCATCCTCGACGAGCCGACCAACGATATTGACCCGCTGCGCCGCCGGGCCCTCTGGCAGGAGGTGCAGGAGCTGGCGCGGCGGGGGGCCGCGGTGCTGCTGGTGACCCACAACGTGCTGGAGGCGGAGCGGGTGGTGGACCGGCTGGCCATCATTGACGAGGGGAAGGTGCGGGGCATGGGCACGCCGGCCAGTCTCAAGGAGTCCGAGGGCGACGCCATGCGGCTCGAACTGATGGTGGAGCCCGGCGTGGCCAAGCCCGCCCTGCCGGACCTGCTGCGGGAGCCAGTGGCGGTGAACCACCGCATCGTGGGGCAGGTGGCGCCGGCGGACGTGACCCGGGCCATCACCTGGGCGCAGGAGCAGAAGAACGCCGGCGTGCTGGAAGAGTTCCTGCTGGGGCCGGCCACGCTGGAAGACGTCTACATACGGCTGGTGAAAAACCCGGAAGAGGCGGCGATCGAGGAGGCGGGACGATGATGCCGAAATGGTTACGCAGCTACGGCCTGATGCTGAAGTGGACGTTCCTCTCCAACCGGAGCTGGCTGTCCCTGAACCTGGCCGTCCAGATAATGATCGCCATCGGGTTCATCTTCGGCATCGGCTTTTTCTATCCGGCCATCACGCCGGACACGGCCAAGTACCTGACCTCCGGCGCGCCGACGCTCATCCTGCTGACGGCCGGGCTGGTGATGGTGCCGCAAATCGTGGCCATGGCGCGCACCGAGGGGACGTTCGACTACATCTGGTCCCTGCCGGTGCCGCGGATGGTGCACATCGCGGCGGACGCCACCAACACCTTCGCTACCATCCTGCCCGGGGTGGCGCTGGCGGTGGCGCTCGGGGCGTGGCACTTCAGCTTCGGCCTGACCATCAGCCCGCTCGTCATCCCGGCGATCGTGCTCATCGCCATGTGCGGGACCTTCCTGGGCTACACGATGGCCTTTGCCATCTCGAAGCCGATGATGGTGAACGTGCTGACGCAGATAATCGTTTTCGTGGTGATGCTGTTCTCGCCGGTGATGTTCCCGGCGGACCGCCTGCCGGTGTGGCTCCAGGACATCCACCGGGTGCTGCCGATACAGTACATGGCGGACCTGAGCCGGGGCACGCTGACGGACCTGAGCGTGAACCTGGGGCGGGCCTTCGCCATCGTGGGGGCGTGGTTCGCGGCGGGGCTCGGCGTGACGTGGTTCACGGTGCGGCGGCGGCGGTAGGAACGTCAGCCAACGAAAACGGCCCGGGCGGGTGCCCGGGCCGTTTTTTGGCGCGGAGGCGCGGCTTACTTCTTCTTGGAGGTGCCGGCCTCGATCTCCCTGGTGGCGCCGACGCTGACCTTGATCTGCTTCGGCTTCTTCTCCTCGGCCTTGGGCAAGGAGATGGCAAGGACGCCGTTGTCATAGGTGGACTTGACCTTGTTGACGTCCACCGTATCCGGCAGGCGCAGGGCGCGGTAGTAGCGGCCGTAGCTGCGTTCCTGGACCAGGTAGCGGGAGTCCTCTTCCTTGTGCTCGGCCTGGCGCTCCGCCTTGAGGGTAAGGACGTTGTCTTCGATGGTGAGGTCAATGTCCTCCGGCTTGACGCCGGGGAGCGAGGCGTTGACGACGATTTCGTCCGGCTTCTGGACGACGTCAATGGCGATGTTCCAGTCCTCGGCGCCCTCGCGGGTCGAGGTGGTGCCGAAGCCCCGCCAGAGGCGGTTCATCGTCTCCTCCATGTTGCGCAGATCGCGGAACGGGTCAAACCTTTGCAGTACCATACTGAAACCTCCTTTGTTTTTTGCTCCGGTATGAAACCACCGGAATGCCCGGTATGGTAGTCCTAGTTCTTAACGGCCGGCAGCACCACGTCGTCAATGACGAGGTCCTCCGCCCTGGGGTGCCTGGAATCCGGGTGGAGGGCCACCAAATCCTTCATGTAGGCGCACTGGAGGCACTGCTCGTACCAGCCGTGAAAGTCTTTATCAATCATAATCTTGCCGCCGCACTTGGGGCAGGTATGGTCGGCGTAGCGTTTACCCATGCTTGTCTCAGCTTTCCGCCGGCCCGGTTTAGCACTCTCGTCTCAAGTCTGCTAAGCCTGCCGGCCCAAAAAATTAGCACTCAAAGCGCTTGACTGCTAATACTTGTATTTTAGGAAGTCGCGGCGGGTTTGTCAAGAGACTTTCCGCACATTTTCCGCGCCGGCGCCGGCAGGCCTGTTTCCGGTTTGTTGCGGTAGCTGAATGTGGTATAATTATAAGTAGGCTCCATGTACGGAATGACGAACCAACCGCCGGCACCCGCCCTTGGAGCGGCCCGCCCCGTCCCGCCCGCCGCCCACGTCAATGACGAACGTTCGTGCTCCGTTTCTCAACGCTTTCCCGTGAGTGAGGTCGTATGACGCAGGACGCAGCCGCCCCCAAGAAACCGCGCAAGGTGGCCAACACCAAGTACACCGCCGAAGACATCCAGGTACTCGGCGGGCGGGAGGCGGTGCGCCGCCGCCCCGGCATGTACATCGGCAGCACCGACCAGCGCGGCCTGCTCCACCTCATTTACGAGATAGCCTACAACTCCGTTGACGAGGCGATGGCCGGCTGCTGCGACCACATCGAGGTCCACCTGAAGGCGGACAAGTCCGTGAGTATCTCCGATAACGGCCGCGGCATTCCGGTGGACATCCACCCCACCACCAAGCTGTCCACGCTGGAGACGATCATGACCGTGCTCCACGCCGGCGGCAAGTTCGGCGGCGGGGCGTACAAGGTCTCCGGCGGCCTCCACGGCGTCGGCGCCTCCGTCGTCAACGCCCTCTCCGAGTGGTGTTACGTGGACGTCAAGCGTGACGGCAAGGTTTACCGCCAGACCTACGAGCGGGGCATCCCGAAGGGCCCCCTCGAGGTCATCGGCAAGGCCGACGGTCCGGACGACACCGGCACGACCGTGGTCTTCCTCCCCGACAGCCAGATATTCGGGGAGATCGAGTATGATTTCGAGACGGTCACTGACCGCCTCCGGGAGATGGCCTACCTCAACAAAGGCCTCGAGATAGCCCTCTTCGACGAAGCGACCGGCAACGAGCGGACGTTCTACTTCGAAGGCGGCGTCTCCGGTTTCGTGCGGCACCTCAACCGCAACCGCACCGTCCGCCACCAGGACCCCATTTACATCAACAAAGAGGTCAACGGCTACGGCATCGAGGTGGCCATCCAGTACAACGACGGCTACAGCGACTCCGCTTTCAGCTTCGCCAACTGCGTCAACACGATAGACGGCGGCACCCACATGACCGGGTTCCGCTCCGCGCTGACCCGCGTCCTCAACGACTTCGCCCGCAAGAACAAGCTGATCAAGGAAGACGATCCGAACCTCACCGGCGACGACGTCCGCGAGGGCCTGGTGGCCATCATCAGCGTCAAGCTGGCCGAGCCGCAGTTCGAGGGCCAGACGAAGGGCAAGCTCGGCAACATCGAGGTCAAGAGTGCCGTGGAGAGCGCCGTCAACGAGGGACTGGGGCTGTTCCTCGAAGAGCACCCGGACGACGCCAAGCGCATCATCGAGAAGTGCGTCACGGCCGCCAAGGCCCGCGAGGCCGCCCGCAAGGCGCGCGACCTCATCATCCGCAAGAGCGGGCTGGAGACCGGCACCCTGCCCGGCAAGCTGGCCGACTGCTCCGAGCGGGACCCCTCCCAGTGCGAGCTCTACCTCGTCGAGGGTGATTCGGCCGGCGGCTCCGCCAAGCAGGGGCGCAACCGGCGCTTCCAGGCCATCCTGCCGCTCCGCGGCAAGATCCTCAACGTGGAGAAGGCCTCGGCGGACAAGATGCTCTCCAACGAGTACGTAAGGGCCATCGTCACGGCGGTGGGCGCCGGTATTGATGATGATTTCGACCCGGCCCGGCTGCGCTACCACCGCATCATCCTGATGACGGACGCGGACGTGGACGGCTCGCACATCCGCACGCTGCTGCTGACGTTCTTCTTCCGGCACATGCCCTCGCTCATCAACAACGGCTATCTCTACATCGCCCAGCCGCCACTCTACCGGGCCTCGGTGGGGAGATCGCAGGAGTGGATATACTCCGATCAGGACCTGGAAAACTACTACACCAGGCGCGCGCTGAACAACGTCTCGCTCTTCTCGCAGGACCAGAAAGTGAAGTTCACGGGCGTGGAAATCAAGCAGTTCCTCGACTCCCTGAAAGACGTGCAGACGGGGCTCGACTTCCTGGAGCGGCAGGGTATCCCCCGGGAAGTGGGGCAGGTCCTCATCCAGAGCGACAGCGACTTCCGGCAGCAGGATTTCAGCAAGAAAGAAAGCATGGCGTTCGCCAGGAGCTGGTTCGAGGGCAAGGGCTTTGAGGCGACATCTTTTGCGGACGATGAAAAGGCAGAGTACTGGATTGAAGTCAGCTTCGAGCAGGAAAAGGTGCGGCTCGACAGCAAATTCTTCCAGCACCCGATACTGGCCAGGGTGTTCAGCGTCTACCCGAAGGTGGAAAAGTACATCAAGGGCATGAGCTACACCATCCAGAAAAGCGAAAAGGAAATCGGCGCCGGCATTCCCTGGAACGAGCTCAAGGACTACATCGGCAAGCTGACCGACCGCTCCGGCGTCAGCCTGCAGCGCTACAAGGGCCTCGGCGAGATGACCGCCGAGCAGCTCTGGGAGACGACGATGAACCCGGCCACCCGCACCATGCTGAAGGTGGATATCGAGGACGCCGCCAAGGCGGACTCCATCTTCCAGATGCTGATGGGCGGCGAGGTGCCGCCGCGCAAGGCGTTCATCCAGGCGCACGCCAAGAGCGCCAACCTGGACGTCTAGGCGGCCGGTTTCCAGGCCAGAATAAGCTGGACGGTCACCCGTTCCGTGAAGACGCCGGACGGCTCGACGGCCAGCAGGCGCTCCCGCAGCTCCGCCTCGAACGGCTCCTTCCTGTCCCCGAGCACCGGTACCGAGTGCGACGACGTGGAATACAGGTAGCCGACGATTTCATCGAGGGTCCACGTCCGCCGGTAGGCCAGGTGCACCAGCTCCGTTCCGGTGAACTCCGAGTTGGTTACGACCTCCGGGTGGTGGCGCTTCGGGTGGGCATAGGTGCCGTTCGTCCCGGCTTTCCGCTCCTCTCCCAGCCATTTCAGGGAAATCTCCCGGATAAGCCGGCGCCAGACAGGTTGCTCCGGGACCGGGGCACTGCCACCCGTCAGGATGGCCGCGCCATCGCGGGGAGTGGTGACGTTACTGTCCGCCAGCAGCGCCACGCCGCCGCCGGGGGCGGTCATGGCGTAGAGGTCATGGAGGGTCTGCTGCCCGTCCATCCAGTGAAAGGAGCGGCCCATGACCGTCAGGTCCACCGGGCCGATACGCCCGGCGAGCGCCGGCAGGTCGCGGGACTCCGCCAGGGTGAACTCGATGTTCCCGATGCCGCGCTCTTTCGCCAGTCTCCGGGCTTCGGCCAGCATCTCCTCGTTGGGGTCAACGGCATAGACTTTTCCCACCATGGCCGCCAGCGGCAGGGCGAGGTGGCCCGGCCCGCAGCCGAGGTCAAGCACCCGGGAGGCTTCCGTGAGGTGGAACTTCTCCCGGAGCACGTCGAAGGCCTCCGCCGGGTACTGGGGACGGTAGCGGGAATAGTAAGCGGCCGTGCCGGTGAAGGTGGTCTTCGGGTCCCAGGTGCGGCCCGTGCCGTCAGGCACGGCGGCTTACTTGCCCTCGATGAGGGAGAAGAACTCGGCGCGGGAGGCGGGGTTGGTGTGGAAGTTGCCGCGGATGGCGGAGGTGATGACGTTGCTGCCGGGCTTCTTGATGCCGCGCATCACCATGCACATATGCTCCGCCTGGGCCACCACGGCCACGCCGGCGGGGCGGATGCCTTCCCAGATGGCGTCGGCGATGTCCGTTGTCATGCGCTCCTGGACCTGGGGGCGGCGGGCGACCGTCTCCACCACGCGGGCCAGCTTGCTGATGCCGACGATGCGCCCGTCCTCGCTGGGGATGTAGCCGACGTGGGCCACGCCGAAGAACGGCAGCAAGTGGTGCTCGCACATGGAGTAGAACGGGATGTCCTTGAGGACGACCATCTCGCGGTGGCCGAGCTCGAAGCCGACGAGCAGGTCTTCCTTGGGGTCCCTGTCCATGCCCTCGAAGAGCTCGGCGTACATCTCGGCGACGCGCCGGGGCGTCTCCCGGAGCCCGTCCCGCTCCGGGTCCTCGCCGATGGCGACGATGATTTCCCGGACGGCCTTGCGAATCCGCTCAAAATCCATCATGACCCGCTCCCCCCGAAACCGAGCACTTTTTCGATGCGGCTGATATCCGCCGGCAGCTTGGTGATATCCGGCGCCTTCTTCAGGGCGATGTCCGTGTCCTTGAGGCCGTTGCCGGTCACCACGCAGACGATGGTCCGGCCGGTGAAATCATGCCCCCGCGCCTTGAGCTTGAGGAGCCCCGCCAGCGGCGAAGCGGAGGCCGGCTCCCCGAAGATGCCGGACTCGGCGGCCATGAGGGCCTGGGCGGCCAGAATCTCCTCGTCGCTGACCATGTCAATGAGGCCGCCGGACTCGTCCCGGGCCGCCTCGGCTTGCTTCCAGCTGGCCGGGTTGCCGATGCGGATGGCGGTGGCGACCGTCTCCGGCTTCTCGACGACGTGCCCGCGCACGATGGGCGCGGCGCCCTCCGCCTGGAACCCGTACATCCTGGGCAGGGCCTTGCTCTTGCCCTTCTGGTAATACTCTTTATATCCCTTCCAGTAGGCGGTGATGTTACCGGCGTTGCCGACCGGCAGGGCGTGGATGTCCGGCGCCCGACCGAGGACGTCAATAATCTCGAAGGAGGCGGTCTTCTGGCCCTCGATGCGGTAGGGGTTGAGGGAGTTGACGAGGGTCACGGGGTGTTTCTCGCTCATCTCGCGGACGATGGCGAGGGCCTCGTCGAAGTTGCCGTCCACGGAGATGATTTTCGCCCCGTAGACGATGGCCTGGGCCAGCTTGCCGAGGGCTATCTTGCCGCCCGGGATGACGATGATGCACTCCAGCCCGCTCTGGGCGGCGTAGGCCGCCGCCGAGGCGCTCGTGTTGCCGGTGGAGGCGCAGATGACGGCCTTGGAGCCCTCTTCGATGGCCTTGGCGACCGCCACCACCATGCCGCGGTCCTTGAAGGAGCCGGTGGGGTTGCAGCCCTCGAACTTGAGGTAGAGCTCGGCGCAGCCCACCCGGGCGGCCAGGCGGTCGCTGCGGACGAGCGGCGTATCGCCCTCGCCGATGGTGAGCATCGGCGTGGCCGGGGTCACCGGCAGGTAGGCTTTATACTGTGCGAGGACGCCCTTTTTCACTCCTGTTCCCCCTCCATTTCCTCCACCCGGATGATGTTGTTGACCTCGCGCACCACGTCGAGCCCTTCCAGCTCGGCGCGGGCTTTTTGCATGGCTTTCTCCACGGCCGGGTGCGTCATAATAACTATCTCGGCGGTCTGAGTGGCCTCGTCGGATTCCGGCTGCCGCGCCGAGGAGATGCTGATGCCGTTCTCCCCGAAGACGGTAGCGATGCGGGCCAGCACGCCCGGCTGGTCCGCGGCCGTCAGCCGGACGTAGTACGGCGTCTCGATGTCCTCCATCGGCTTGACGCCGATGGCGCCGGGCGGCCGCCAGCCGGAGATGCTGCCGACGCCGAGGCAGACCTTCCGGGCCGAGCCGATGACGTCCGCGATGACGGCGCTCGACGTAGCACCGGCCCCGGCGCCCTGCCCGGTGAACATCACCCGGCCGACGAGGTCGCCCTCCACCTGGACGGCGTTGTAGACGCCCTCGATTTTCGCCAGCTGCGATTCCGCCGGCAAAAACACCGGGTGGACGCGGGCCTCTATGAGGCCGTCGCCCGCCTTGGCGATGGCGAGCAGCTTGATGGCGTAGCCGAAATCCCGCGCGTAGCGGAAGTCCCGGTCGGAGAGCCTGGTAATGCCTTCGCAGTGGACCTGCTCCGGGCGGACGGCGGTCTGGAAGGCCAGCGAGGCCATGATGGCCACCTTGTAGCGGGCGTCGTAGCCCTCGATGTCATTGGTCGGGTCCGGTTCGGCGTAGCCGAGCCGCTGCGCCTCTTTCAGGGCGGCGGCGAAGTCCAGGCCCTCGCGGTCCATGCGGGTCAGAATGTAGTTCGTCGTGCCGTTGATGATGGCGTAGATGCCGCGGATGCGGTTGGCGACGAGGTCATGCTTGAACGGGGCGATGAGCGGGATGCCGCCGCCGACGCTCGCCTCGTACTGGAGGCCGACGCCGTGCTCGTGGGCGAGGGCCAGCAGGTCGAGCCCGTGCTTGGCGATGAGCTCCTTGTTAGAGGTCACGACGTGCTTGCCGGCCTTCAGCGCCCGCTGGTGGTACTCCAGGGCCGGGTGCTCCCCGCCGATGGCCTCGACGACGATATCGAGGCCGGGCGTGTTGAAAAACTCGTCGTCATCGGTGGTGAAGAGGCCCGCCGGGAGCTGTTTGGCGAGCGGCCGCTCCAGGTCCTGCGGCAGCACCTTTACCCTGCGCAGGACGAGCGGGCAGCCGAGCTTGGCGGAGTAGGCCGCCGCCTGCTCGTGGAGGAGCCGGGCCACCTGCCCGGCAATAACGCCGAGCCCCAGCACGCCGACCCCGACGCTTGTCTCTTTCATGCTACGTCCGCCCCAAATCTTTTTCCGCCTGCTTGATGGCCAGGTTCTGCTGCTCCGACGTCAACGACTTCCTGACGGTGAAGGACGTGTCCGAGGACAGGCCGTTGACCCAGTCGTTATATTTCTGAGTGATGAGGTTCGTCCGGTCGTCCGAGGAGAGCGCCTTCGAGGGCGAGGTATCCACCACCCGGATAATCCAGGCGCCGCTCTTGGTGTAGAACTGGTCGTCCTTGACGGGGTCGAGCCAGACGCCGACGGGCGTATCCGGGTTGAAGATAACGGCGTCCACCGTCGCGCTGATGGCCGGGGTGCCGCCCTCGGTGGGTTTGGTGAGAATCCCGAGCTCGCCGCCGTGCTCCTGGGACGGGCTGTAGTTGGAGACGTTGGCCGAGATGGCCGCCACGTCCCCACCCGCCTCAATCTGGGCCTTGACGTCGAGCGCCTCCTGGAGGCTGCCGAGCAAGATGCCGGTAACGTTGGCCGTCACCGGCGGCGTAACGTTGCCGGTGGCCGGCGGGGCGCTGAAAGAGTTGACCTTGAGCAGCCAGTAGCCGAGCTTCTTGGAGGTGGCGTTATCCGTCAGGGGCTGGCTCACCTCCCCGGCGCTGGCCTGGAAGGCCCAGTCGAGCGGTATCTGCGAGCCGAAGTAGTTTTTCAGGATGGACTCCGGGTGCCAGCCGAAGTCACCGTACGGCGCGTTCTGGGAGTAGTAGTTGACGCCGTACTCCTGGACGAAGGCGGTAACGTTGTCCGCGGCCATGAAAAGCGGGCGGATCTTGGCCGCCACCGTCGCGTCCTCGAGCAGCAGCCCCTGGACGTTCACCTGCGGAGCGGGGTCCTCCACCTGACCGGCGAAGTACACGTTCTGGAGCTGGTCTTTCAGCAAATTGTAGCGCACCACGTCCCGGTAGAACGGCTTGTCCGGCAGGCCCTGGGCCCGGAGCTCGGCGGTGACGTTGTCATCGGGGATGCTAATGCCGAGCTTGGCGGCGCCCTGGCGGAGCAGCTCGACGGTCTCCATCTGGCCGAGTATCTGGGAGCTCAGCGTCGAGATGGCCTGGCTCGAGTCGTTGGAGGCGGCCTGGTCGAGGGCGTCAATGAAGTAATGCAGGTCGAAGCTGCGGTCGTTGACCTGGAGCACGGTGGCGTTCATGGGAAAGACGAGCCCGTTCAGGATACCCATCACCACCAGGACGATGACGATGACGACGACGCTGATGCCGCCGAAGAGGACGAAACGCTGCCGCCGCCTGGCGCGGGCGTGGTGCGAGAGCTGACGGCGGGTCATCTCCCGGGGTTTGCTTGCAGGTTTCTTCTTAGCCACGTTTGTTTTCGCTCCAGAAATTTTTCGCGGGCGCCCCCCTATTATCGGGCATCCTGGCGTTTTTTTTCAAATTGACGGCCTTTCACCAAAGAAAAAGCCCAGGAAGGGTTCCCGGGCTCTGTGGTACGTTCTCCCGCTGCCGGTTACGGCAGGCCGGTCCGGCCGGAAGCGTCACAGGCCCATCCGGGCGGCGTAGTGCCGTCGCGGCGGAGAGAGACCTGCGCAACCGGCTGTTCTTTATTTACCATGATTGAAGATTATACGGCGGAACGGTCCGCCCGTCAACACCCCGGGGATTACTTCTTCCAGACGATGTGCCGCTGCCAGGCCGCCACGGTCTCCGGGAAGTCAGACCGGAAATGGGCGCCCCGGCTCTCCTGGCGCATGGCGGCGGCCTCGGCCATGAGGCGTCCCATCAGCACCAGGTTTTTCAGCTCGTAGGAGGGCTGACCGGTCGGCTCCGGGAGGGTATCCTCCCAGGCGGCCAGCACCTCGGCGGCGTAGTCCAGGCCGGCCGCGTTGCGGACCATGCCGACGTGGTCCCAGGTGAGCTGCTGGAGGGCAGCCAGCCCCGGCGGCGGAAAGAGCTCCGGGCCGGGCCGGGCGCCGAGCGGCAAGGTGATATCCTCCGGGGTCCCGAGGGGCGGCGCGGCCGAGCCGTCGCGGCCGGAGGTGCGCTCGATGATGCGCTTGCTGTAGACGATGGCCTCGAGGAGGGAGTTGGAGGCGAGCCGGTTGGCGCCGTGGACGCCGGTGCAGGCGACCTCGCCGGTGGCGAACAGGCCGGGCACGTTGGTCTCGCCCCAGGTGTTGGTGCGCACGCCGCCTATCATGTAGTGAGCGGCCGGGGCCACCGGTATCTGCCGGGCGGTGATATCCAAACCCCGGTCCAGGCAGAAGCTGTAGATGTGGGGGAAGCGCGTCGTCACCAGGTGGGCCGGCAGGTGGGTCACGTCCAGGTAGACGCGGTCCGTGCCGGTGCGGTTCATCTCGTTGACGATGGCCCGGGCCACCACGTCGCGCGGGGCGAGGTCGCGGCTGGGGTGGTAGTTGGCCATGAACGGCTCGCCCTCGGCGTTGCGGAGCACGCCGCCCTCGCCGCGGACGGCCTCGGAGATGAGGAAGGGGGGCACGCCCGGCATCCGCAGGGCGGTGGGGTGGAACTGGAAGAACTCCATGTCCGTTATCTCGGCGCCGGCCTGGTAGGCCAGCGCGACGCCGTCGCCGGTGGCGACGTCCGGGTTGGTGTTGTACTTGAAGAGCTGGCCGCCGCCGCCGGTGGCCAGAACGAGGTAGCGGCAGCTGAACTCCTCGCAGCTCCCCGTCCGGCCCTCCAGCACGCGAACGCCCGCGGTGCGTCCCTTTTCCAGCAAAATCTCCGTGGCCAGGAAGTCCTCCAGCACGACGATACCGGCGGCGCGGGCCTGGCGGCTGAGGGTGGTCTCGATGTACTCCCCGGTGGCGTCCCCGCCGGCGTGGAGTACGCGGGGCACGCTGTGGGCGGCCTCCATCGTCAAGGCGATCTCGCCGTCGAGGGTATCGAAGGGCACGCGGTACTGGACGAGGTCGGAGATGCGGGCCGGGGCCTCGGTGGCGAGGATGCGGACGGCCTCCTCGTCGCTCAGGTTGCAGCCGGCCCGGAGGGTATCCTCGATGTGGAGCTGCGGGCTATCCTCCTTGCCGATGGCGGCGGCGATGCCGCCCTGCGCGTAGCGGGTGTTGCAGTCGTTGATGCTGCCCTTGGTGATGACGAGGACGCTGCCGAACTCGCGGGCCATGAGGGCGGTGGACAGGCCGCCGATGCCGCTCCCCACCACGATGTAATCGTAGGCGTTTATCATAGGCGGGCCTAGACCCGCACCCCTTCGAGAATGTCCGCGGCGATGCGGTGGCGGAGGCGGGCCAGGGAAAGCTCCAGGGCGTGGTCTTCCAAAATGCTGCGGCAGAGCCGCTCCATGGGGAGCCCTCTGGTGAAGGACGGCCCGTTGAAGATGTGGGAGACGCGGTCCGCCACGGAGTGGAGCATCTGGGTGGTGGCCAGCTTGACCACCGAGGCGGCCCGGGCCACCGATTTCCCGGCGTCCGCGCTGCAGGCGGCCTCGTAGACCATGAGCGCGGCGGCGTGAATGTTCACCGCCATGTCCGCCAGGGCGGCCTGAATGTTGAGCCGGAGGCTGATGGGCTTGCCGAAGACGACGAGGCTCTGGGCGTGGGCTGCGGCCTCTTCCAGCAGGCGGCGGCCGATGCCCACGGAGCGGGCGCTCCGCACCACGCGGCGCTGCGGCAGCCACTTCTGCCCGAGGTGGAAGGCCTCCCCGGCCCTGCCCAAGATTTTTTCCTCGGGAACGTAGCAATCGGCAAAAACGAGCGTCAGGGGCCGGTGGACGTGGGCGGCCCAGCCGCAGCGCGTCTCGGCGCCGGTCACCGTGAAGCCGGGCGTGTCTTTGTCCACGAGGAAACAGGTATAGCCGTCCCCGCTGCGGGCGAAGACGACGC
>DAOUEG010000105.1:0-3292 GCA_034430495.1 Dehalococcoidales bacterium | reverse complement strand
CGGCGGGCGCCGGAGGAATCGTGATCGTGGTCGGGGCCGGCTGGGTCTGCGTGAAGGTGATGGTGGGCGCAGGCTCAGTCGTGATGGTGATGGTCGGGGCCGGGGCCGTCGCGGTGGAGGTAGGAGCAACGGTCGGCTGGTCCATCACCTGGAAGGCCTGAATCAGGGACCAGGAAGACGTGGAGGTAGCGCTGATGGCGCGGACTCTCCAGTAGTACATCGTCCCGTAGTCAAGCGGGCTGGAGACGGAGTAGGCACTCACGTCACCGAGGGCGTTGGCGCCGGTCATGTCAACCAGGAGGTTGGTCATGCTGGCGTTGGAAGCGAGCTGGAACTCGTAGCCGGTCGCGCCGGGCACCGGTACCCAGAAGAAGCTGGGCATCGTGCCGACGTTGAAGCCGCCCTGGGCCGTGGAGCCCTCGGGGTTAGCCGGGACGACGATGCCAGGAGCGTTGGGCGCCTGGGCACCACCGAGCTGGACGATAGCGGTGTAGGTCTGCGACCACGGGCCGACCACCGGAGTGGTGACCTGGACGCGGTAGTACACCGTGGCACCAGCGGTGACAGCGCCGGACAGAGCGTTGTAGAACGGAGCGCCGGCGAAGGCGACGAAGCCGCCGGGGCCGAGGTAGTCGTCGCGGTAGGACCACTGGACCTGGTAGCCGGTCGCGCCGGTAACAGGCTCAATGACCCAGGTGACGCCGCCAGCGGGGGTGACGCTCGCACCTTCGGCCGGGCTGACCACAGCCGGCACCGGGGTGGAGAGGGTGTCGGTGTAGGTCCGGATGATGTTCCCGAGAGCGAGCGTGCCGGTGGTATCAACGGCCATGATGACGTTGGAGCCGGCAGCCCACTGGAGCTTGCCGAGGGCCGCGCCGGCCAGGACAACCGCCTGCTGGGTCGGGTTCATCGTACCGGTGGTCGCACCGGAGGTCGGGATGAGGGAGCGGACCATGCCGGCGCCGGCCGTCAGGTCGGTAACGTAGAGGGTGCGGTCGGGGGCACAGAGGATGTCACCGGGCTTGGCGACCGTCGGAGCGGCGGCGTCAATCTGGAGCCAGACGACGCTGGTGCCGACGACGAAGCGCCAGGTGCCGGCGAGGACACCGGTGGAATCGCCGGCGTAGATGGTGTTGTTGGTGGCGTAGTTGGTATCGAAGGCGACGACCATGGTGGCCGCGCCGCCGCCGAGGGCCGCGAGGCTGACCAGCGTGAAGGTCGAACCGGTCGTTTCAGTGTTCAGGAAGACGTTGCCGGTCTTGTCGCCGACGAGGATGGCGCCGGTAGCGGCGTTAAGCTTTATCTGGTTGACGCCGCCGCCGCCGGTCATGGCCTGTGCGGTATAGGTCCAGCCGTTGTTGACGGACTTGTAGACCGTGCCGGCGCCGGCCAGACCGAGGTACATGGTGTACTGGTCAACGGCGATGATGTCAGCAACGCCGCCGGTCAGCGTGGTCGGTAACGGGCGCGGGGCCCACGTGTTGCCGCTATCGGTGCTCATCAGGAGGACCGAGGTGGGCGCGGCCGTGTTGCGCTCGTAGAAGTACATGGTCTTGTCGGTGGCGAAGTTCTGGGAGAGCGCCAGGCCGGCGCTCGCGGAAGCGATGGCCTTGTTCAGCACGCGGACGTACTGGGCACCGCTGTTGCTGGTGTACCAGAGGCTCGCGGTGGTGCCCGCACCGGCCTCGGTGACCAGGTACCACGAGGTGGAGCTGACCACATCGAGGTCGGTAACCGCGGCGATGGCGGTATCAATCATGCCGCGCTGGCGGAAGTTCAGACCGCCATCGGTGGAGGCGTTGAGGGCACTCTCGTCAGCGGCGCCCGCGCCGGACGTGCCGACGTAGATTTCGCTGCCGTTGAGGGCAACCGCGCCGTTGAGGGCGCCGGTGATGTTGTTGGCGAACTTGAACCAGGAGATGGCAAGCGCAGCGGCCGACGGGTTAGCGCAGCTTACGAAGACTGGCGCGGTCGTCATGCCGGCGTACAGCGTGCCGGAGGCGTAGGTGCCGGAGAAGGCCAGCGATGAAACATCACCAGCGGCAGCGGCGACCATGGCGGTCGCGGTGCCGTTGTTGATGCGGAAGACATCGTCGCCCGCGGCGGCCGAGTTGGAGCCCACGAAGAAGTTCTGGGCGAGGCCGAGGCTGGCGTTGAAGTCAGACGGGAAGGCGATGGAGGAGCTGACGATGGCGCCGGCCGAGCCGATGTCCTTGGCAGCCGCGTTGATGGTCACCGGATAGAGCGGGAAGGGCCCGACCGGGTTCCACGTGCCGGCGGGGGTGATGATGGCATTGAGGGTCGTGCCGGCAGCGGTGTTGTCGGAGCCGACCACGAAGATGGTGGAGTCAATCGGGTAGAGCGGCGAGAAGGCTACGGTGGTCATGTCCAAAGCGAGGACGCCAGCGCCGCCGATGGCCGCCGCACCGACCTGGTTCCACGTCAGCGCACCGGCGTAGCCCCAGACGTAGGCGGAGCCGTAGGTGCCGCCGACCGAGTTCGCGGTGCCGACGAGGATCATGCCGTCACCGGCATTGTAGGTCGGCTGGAGAGCGATGGAGGTGCCGACCTCAGCCGCGGCGCCGAAGGTGCCGCCGTACTGGGCGAAGGACACGCCGGCGTTGACCGAGCGGATGACGAAGGGAGCGGTCGCACCGGCATTGACCACCGCGAAGACGGTCATGTCAGTGGCATAGCTGGGGGAGATGGCCAGGCCGCCGATAACGGTGATACCGGCCGGAAGGACGGAAGCCTTCCAGGTGTAGCCGCCGTCGGTGGACTTGTAGATGGCGGGGGTCACGTTGTCAATGGCGAGGATATCGCCGTTCGGAGCAACGTAGACTTTGGCAACGTTCAGGTTAGTGACAATCTGGTTGCCGGTGGCGGGGAAGCCCGGGATGCCGGCGGAGGTCCAGGCGAGCGTGCCGGCCGAGGCAGGGATCGCACTCACCAGCATGGTGACGAGCATCACGAGGGTGAGTCCGATAGCCCAGAAAGTTTTCATTGATTTTTTCATCGACCTTTTGAGTCTCCTTAGTATTCAATTTCCAGGGGTCAGGTAAGGTTCGTATTTTATGTTATATCCCGCAAAACTTTGTGTACCAGTTTTTAAGGGGATACATTCCCTTAGAAAGCGGTTGACAGGGCCAGTTTCCCTGTGGTTCCCGATCCGGGTCGCTCGATCGCATCACCTCCTTTATGGCACGCATACCTTGACCTAGGTACACGTCATATCTAGTGTAGCATACCTGGTACGTTTGTCAACCCCTTGTAACCAGTATATTTACATAAC
>DAOUEG010000104.1:0-6675 GCA_034430495.1 Dehalococcoidales bacterium | reverse complement strand
AATGTCAACATATAAATGTGTATCGTGAAATTGAGATTGTGAAATAGGAAGATACATTCAATAGGATTGAAACTAACCTTGACGATAGCTGCGTGAAAATTCAGTATATATTACGACGGGTCCGACTCGAATAAAAAACGACTAGGGCATCCCTCGATCTCTTCGCCGCCCTCGTGGCACACGTCACAGTCCACGTACGGACTGTGCCTTATCTGAATTATTCGTTACGGTACTTCAGAATTTTCTTGTACTCGATTGTTATCACGACTATTTACGTCAAGACTTATCTTTACGTTATTTCTGTTTTGACAATGAACGGAATCCCATGGGGCCGATTATTGGTTCGGCTCCCCTCAAGGGAGAGGGTAGAAGAAGGTACTACTCCCACTTCCGCTCGTCGCGGATGCCCTGGGCGTCCTCGGGAATCGTGCCCGGCGCCACCACCTCGATGGCGTCAATCTTGATGCGGCAGTAGCCCTGGAAACGGTTGTTGAGGTCGTCCTTGAAGCGGTCCGTGTCGTCGGCAGCATCGTTCAGCTCGATGCGGAGCGCCAGGCTGTCCCGGTGCCTGGCCCGCCCGACGACGAGCTGGTAGCGGGCCACCTTCCGCGTGTCCATGATGGCGTCCCTCGCCTGGGTGGCCACGATGAACATGCCCCGCACCTTGACGGCGTCCCCCGCCCTGCCCACGATGCCCGCAATGCGCGGCGCGGTGCGGCCGCAGGGGCACGGCTCCTCGTAGTACGAGGACAAATCCCCGGTGCCGAAGCGGATGAGCCCCCAGTCCGGGTTGCAGAGCGGCGTGGTAACAATCTCCCCCACCTCGCCGGGGCCGAGCTGTTTGCCGGTCTCCGGGTCCACGATCTCGGTGACGTACTCGTCCATGAGGTGCATACCCGCCTTCACCTGGCACTCGTAGGCGATGGCGCCGCCCGGCTCGGTGACGGCGTAGGCCTGGTAGGTATCAATGCCGTAGTCCTTCTCGAACGTATCCCGCAGCGAGGGCGCCAGCATCTCCCCGGTGAACCAAGCCCGCGCCACGGAGAAGCCCTTCCTGAAATCCAGTCCCATGTCCTGGATGCGGTTGATGACGGTCATCAGGTAGCTCGGCGTGCCGACGAAGGCCGTCACCCCGAGGTCCCGCATGATCTGAATCTGCAAATCGGTATTGCCGGTGCCGGCCACGACCACGGTGGCCCCGCAGCTGCGGATGGCCTCGTGGAAGAGGATGCCCGCCGGCGAGAGGTGGTAGGTGAAGGTGTTGATGGCAACGTCCCCCCGGCGGAAGCCGGCCGCCCAGAAGGACTTGGCGAACCAGGCGACCTCCGGGGGCTGTATCTCGTAGATGGGGCCGGGCGAGACGAACACCCGCTGGACGTCAGGGATGGGCAGGGCCGCCACGCCGCCGTAGGGCGGGTCCGCCCGCTGCATCTCGATGAGCTCCGGCTTGCGGGTGATGGGGAGCTTCTCCAGGTCCTTGACCGTTTTAATAGCGTCCGGGCCGACGCCGGCGCCGTCGAGGAGTTTTCTGGCCGCCGGGGCGTGGGCGCAGGCGTGCCTGATATGCAAAGCGAGCGCCCCGTTCAAATAGGTCTCCCGCTCGCCGGGAGCCATCGTTTCCAGTTCGTCGTAGTACTCGCCGCTCGGGGTCAGAGCCATCGTTTCCTCCTCTTGTAGTGCTTCACTTCCCGGTAGCTCTTCTTGGTCCCCAGCGCGGAGAGCCCCATGTAGAACTCCTTGACGTCCTCGTTGTTGCGGAGGAACTCCGCCGAGCCGTCCAGCACGACCCGGCCGTTCTCCATGACGTAGCCGTCGTCCGCGATGCTGAGGGCGATGCGGACGTTCTGCTCGACGAGGAGGACGGAGGTCTGGCTCTCCGTGTTGAACCGCTTGATGATGTTGTAGATCTCCTCGACGAGGAGCGGCGCCAGCCCGAGCGAGGGCTCGTCGAGCATCATGAGCCGGGGCCGCGCCATCATGGCCCGGCCGATGACGAGCATCTGCTGCTCGCCGCCGGAGAGGTAGCCGGCGGTGTTCTTGCGGAGGTCCTTGAGGCGGGGGAAGTAATCGTAGACCATGGCGAGGTCGTCCTTCATGGCGGCGCGGTCCGTGCGGTTGTGCCCGCCGACGACGAGGTTCTCTTCGGTGGTGAGGTGCTCGAAGACGTGGCGGCCCTCGAGCGCCTGGATGATGCCGAGCTTGCCTATCTGCTCGGCGTTGTAGCGGTCAATACGCCGGTCGTCCCAGGTGATGCTGCCGTCGGTGACCTCGCCCTCCTCGGCGTGGAGCAGGCCGGAGATAGCCTTCAGCGTGGTGCTCTTCCCGGCGCCGTTGGCGCCCAGCAAGGCGACGATGCTGCCTTCCTCCACGTTCATGGAGACGCCGTGCAGCACCCGGATAACATTGAGGTAGGTGACCTCAACGTTGTTCAGTTTGAGCATGTGTACTCCCCTGCCCGTTCGGCGGGGCCCGCCCCAGGCGGGCCCCGCGCTTGGTGCGACTAGTTACTACTGGCCAAACCAGGAGAAGTCTTCGTATTTTACCACGGGGGCGTCAATCCAGCCGGTCAGAGCACTGATCTGGCCGTTGACGACCTGGAACACGCGAACGGACTTCGAGAGGCGGTTGTCTCCCGGCGTGTAGGTGATGGGGCCTTCGAGGCCGCCTACATCGTAGTTCAGCTTCTGGATACCCTGCTCCTCGATGGCTTTCCAGGCAGCCGCGCCGCCCTTGGCGAGAACATCGTAGCTAACGCCGTTGTTGAGAGCGGTCTCGATGCTCTTGGCCATGATGAGGCTCTGCGCCCAGGACGTGAGGTAGTCGTTGTTGCCGATATCGTCCGGGTGGTTCTTGGTAGCGTACTCCACGGCCTTGGCCATACCGGGAACGTCATCGCCCCAGTTGACGGTGGGGTAGACGCCGTAGACGTTTTCCGCGTCCGCGCCGGCCAGCTCGACGAGCTTGGAGGTGAAGGCGGCGTGGCCGCAGGCGATGGTGACGTTGTTCATGCCGAGCTCGCGGGCGTTCTTGATGATGAGGGCGGCCGGGGCCGGCGTGCTGGCGATGTAGAGGACGTCCGGGTTCATGGCCTTGATGCGGGTGAGGGCCTCGGTCTCGGAGATGGTATCGGCCTTGTGCTGGAAGGCCTGGCCTTCACCGCCGTCCCAGAGGACGGTGATGCCGAGGTCGGCGGCGAAGGCACGGGCGGCATCCACGGCGCCCTGGCCGGTGGAGTTGGCGAGGGCCTCGATAGCGACCTTGGGCTGGCCGCTGCCGGTCCAGACATTCTCCAGGTAGTACTTCATGAAGGCGACGAAGTCATCGCCGTAGTCCGGCAGCTGGCCGTAGATGTGCTGCGGCGGGCGGTAGAGGTTCGGCGAGGAGAAGGCGGCCAGGCCGGGGAACCCGTTCTGGTTGGCGAGGCCCATGGCCGCCGTCATCATGGCGGAGGAGGACGTGGAGAACATCACGCAGCCTTCGTCCATGAAGTTGCGGACGATGTTGGACATCTGGGAGGCGTCATAGCCGTTGTCCCGCCAGACGATCTCGAGCTTGTAGCCGTTCACGCCGCCGAGCTCGTTGTTGATGTACTCGACAGCGTCCTTCTGGCCGTCCTCCATCGGGCGTCCCTTTTCAGCGGCGACGCCGGTGGAGGGGGTGGAAATGCCTATCTTGATGGTGCCTTCCTTGGTGCCGCCGCTACAGGCGGTCAGCATCGGCAGGGCCACGACGACGAGCGCCAGGCAGATTATGATGCCGATGAGCAGTTTGTGCTTCTGCATTTTTCCCTCCTTAATTTTCGGGTTCCGTCGGGTAGTGTGCCGACTTACATCGCTCGTATCCCCCTTTTGTCTCAATATGAAAACGGCCAGAGCCGGTAGGATGCCTTGAAAATAGACCAGCGGTGGGCCAGGCCGCGCGGCTCCAGGATGAGGAAGAGCACGATGACGAGGCCGAAGAGCATCGGGGTGAGACCGCTGGCGAAGCCGGACGGCAGGGCCGTCACGGTGCGCTCCAGCCAGGGCGTCACGTTAATGGTGAGGAACTCCTTGAGCATGCGGATGAAGACGACGCCGAAGATGGGGCCGACGCCGGTACCCAGCCCGCCGATGATGACGACACCGACGTAGAGGATGGAGTCATTGAAGCTGAACTGCTCCGGCGTGAGGGAGACGTTCCAGTGGGCGAAGAGGCTCCCGGCGATGCCGGCGTAGAAACAGCCGATGAAGAAGGCCAGCAGCTTGTAGTAGGTAAGGTTGATGCCCATGACCTCGGCGGCGAGGTCATTATCGCGGACGGCGATAAAGGCCCGCCCTACCCGCGTCCGGGCCAGGTTCTTGGCGAAGAAAACGGCGGCCACGGTGATGCCGATGATGAGGAAGAACTGGCTCTGGCCGCTGCGGAAGGTGAAGCCGCCGATGGAGGCGAAGGGGACGGTCATGCCGAGCTGGCCGCCGGTCCAGCGCCACTGCTGGATAACCCACATGATGATGAACTGGGCGGCGATGGTGGTGATGGCCAGGTAGAACCCCTTGACCCGGATGGACGGCAGGCCGAAGACGATGCCGACGAGACCGGCCATCAGGCCGGCGCCGAGGAAGCCGACGAGGAAGGGCATATCGAAGCGCGTCGTCAGGATGGCGGAGGTGTAGGCGCCGACGGCCACGAACCCGGCGTGGCCGATGGAAAGCTGGCCGCAGTAGCCGGTGAGGATGTTGAGGCCGGTGGCGGCGATTATCCAGATGCCGATGAGGTTGATGACGCCGAGCCAGTAATTGCCGAGATAGGCGGGCAGCGTGAAGACGAAAATGAGGAAGCCCAGCATGAAGACCCACTGGGTCTTCGTCCGGACGATGGCCATGTCCTCGGCGTAGGTATGGTTGCGCGTTCCGCACGGCAGGCTCATCGGCTAGATCCTCTCGATCCGCTCTTCGCCGAAGAGCCCGTACGGTTTGATGACCATGACGATGATGATGATAAAGAACGGGATGATGTCCCGGACGCCCGGCCAGAGGAACCTCGTCAGATAGCCGCCGCTGTAGGTCTCTGCCAGGCCGATGACCGGCCCGGCCACGACGGCGCCGAGGAACGAGTCCAGCCCGCCGAGGATGACGACGGAAAAGGACTTGAGGCCCGTTTCCACGAGGCCCTGGGAAATGCTGCCGATGCTGGAGATGAGCACGCCCCCGACGGCGGCCACCACGCAGGCGAACATCCAGGAGGTGGAGAAGACCCGGGTCACCGGGATGCCGCAGGCCTGCACGGCCATCTGGTCATCGGCGGTGGCCCGCATGGCGATGCCCATGTGGTGGAAGCGGAAAAAGGCGGTGAGCCCCATGAAAATGACCAGGCAGATGGCGATGACCCAGACGTACTCCTGGGAGATGACGGCGGTGCCGATGTGGATGACGGACTGGGGGAAAATCTCCGGCAGCGCGGCATTGCTCATCGGCCAGATGAAGGTGATGAGTCCCTGGAGGAAATAGGCGATGCCGAGCGTCACCGTGATGAGCGAGAGAATCGGCTGGGCGATGAGGGGCCGCAGGGCGAAGCGCTCGATGACCCACCCCAGGAACAGGGCGAAGACGATGACGAGCGGCAGGCCGAGATAGAACGGTAAACCCGCCTGGTTCAACATGGCATAGGCGAACCAGGAAGAAATAAGCACAATCTGCCCGAGGGCCAAATTGGCGACGCTGCTCGCCTTCCAGACGAGGGCGAAGCCGAGCGCGATAAGGGCGTAGACGAACCCCACCGAGAGGCCGGTGATGGTGAACTGGAGGTAGGTGCCGGCGGTGGCGGAACCGTACGCCAGCCGGATGATGCCGTACAGCACGACCAGCAGGACCAGCACGCCGACGACCCAGAGGGCCGTCTTGTTGACTCGCTTCAGCATTCTTTTTACCTACAGGCTCCTTACCTTGATGCTGGTGGTGACGACGCCCTTGCGCCCGTCCCGGTAGGTCACCGGGGCCTGGACCTCCACGGCGTCCTTTTCGCCGTACATGGCCTCAATCATGTCCCTGTAGCGCTGCTCCATGAACTCGCGGCGCAGCTTGCGGGTGCGGGTGAGCTCGGCCTCGTCCGGGTCGAACTCCTTGTGGAGCAGGACGAACTTGTGGACGCGGGCGTTCTCCGGCAGGTAGCCGTTGACCCGCTCCAGGTCGAGCCGGACGAGGTCCGCCACCTCCTTCTTCTGGGAGAGGTCAACGAAGGTGGTATAGGGGATGTGGTTGCGCTCCGCCCACTTGCCGACCATGTTGAAATCTATGTTGAGGATGGCGGAGACGTAGTCCTTGTCCCTGCCGCCGATAACCATGGCGTCCTTGATGTAGGGGCTGAAGCGGAGGCGGCCCTCGACGTACTGCGGGGCGTAGCGGGCGCCGGTCTTGAGTTCGCCCATGTGCTCGAGGCGGTCCATGAAGATGACGTGGCCCTGCTCGTTGATGTTGACGGCATCCCCGGTGTGGCACCAGCCGTCAATGAGGGTCACGGCGGTCTTCTCCGGGTCCTTGTGGTAGCCGGTGAACATGCAATCGCTGCTGACGAGGAGCTCGCCCCGCTCGGTGATGCGGAGCGAGGTACCGAGGGCGGGACGGCCGAGGCTCTCGAACTTGATCTCCCCCTTGCTGTGGGACGAGATGAGCCCGGCCTCGGTGCTGGCGTAGACCTGCC
>DAOUEG010000103.1:0-51411 GCA_034430495.1 Dehalococcoidales bacterium | reverse complement strand
GAGGCGACCCCGACGACGAGCAGCACCGGGGAAAGCTGGCCGACGAAAAAGCTGACGATGGCGATGGCCACCGGCACCACGATGCCGAGCCCGACGAGGCCGCCCCAGAAGACGAACCTCAGCTCGCCGCGCAGCTGCTGGAGCACGGAGTGCCGGCCGGTGGGGTCGCGCCGGGCGGCCGCCCAGAGGTAGACCGCGATGAGCGCCGTGGTGGTGAAGATGAGGTAGCGGCTCACGCCCTCGGCGAGGGAGAGGTCAATGCTGCTGCCGGAGAGGGCGATGACCATCATCACGCCAAGCCCGCAGAGGATGCCGTAGAGGCCGACGAGCATCGGCAGCAGGGCCGAATTCCAGAAAGGCACGCCCTTGACGGTGTTGAGCACGAAGCCGCTGTAGATGGCCACCCCGAAGGCGGCCATGCCGGCCAGTATCTTGCTGGTGATTTCGGCGGCGCTGCCGGCCGCCCAGTGGGTCAGGGCCAGCTGCACGGCGCCGGCGCCGATGAAGGTGAACACGAAAATAAGCCCGCGGGACATCCAGGAGGAGCCGGGCCGCAGCACCATCCGCCAGGCGCGCCAGGGCTTGCCGAGGTCCATCATGTGGGCGCCGCCCTTGATGACGGCCACGATGGCCCACCCGGCGAACATCCCCCAGAAGCTGTTGAAGTAGAGCGAGGCCAGGTAGAGGCCGCCGCCGAGGGTGCCGGAGAAAAACGCCACCCAGAGGAAGAGACCGCGCCGGTCTATCCACTCGGTCTGGCGGGTGTAGTTGACCATCCATTCGTGTATCGCATTCGTCATCGGGGCAGGTACTCCTTCAGGTCCGGAATTGCTTGATTACGTGTCGCGTACTGTTTAGGAATATTCGCTACGCATATCAGCGTCTATACGGACTTCCAGTATACAATACCCGACTTCATATTTCAATGATACACTATTTGAGCAATCAAGTCTGTGAACTATGTCACATTGAGAAAAAGTACCATCGGCAGCGCGGTTCCCCGGCGCGTTTCACCACGCGCCACACGGGACCCGCAGAGTGACAGCGGCGGCGCGTATCGTCTATGATGTAAAAAGCGGGCGTCGCGCAACCGGATAAAGCGGACGCCGCCCAGACCCGCAACAGGAGGAAACCATGCCGCAGAACCCGTCGTCCCCGGCCTACGAAACGCTCAGCCCCTGGGCGGAGGTTGACCCTGTCGCGCCGCGGGGCCTCACCGCGGAACGCCCCGCTGACCTCGCCGGCAAGACCATCGGCCTCTACCACATCTGGAAGCGCGCTTCGAAACCGCTCCTCGAAGTCCTGGAAAAGGAGCTCACCCGGCGCTACCCGGACGCCGCCTTCACCTGGTACCAGGAGACCCAGATGAACACGCCGGAGGCGGAATCCGTCAACAGGAACCAGTTCGAAGGCTGGCTCAAGGGGCTCGATACCCTCATCGTCGCCTACGGCGACTGAGGGTCCTGCACCAAGTACAGTTTGTACAACGCCATCAACGCCGAGGAACGCGGCATCCCGGCCGTCGCCGTCATCAGCGACGGCTTCGTCGAGGATGCCCGCTCGGCCGCCTCGAGCAAGGCCATGCCGGGCGTCCGCTTCGTCCCCACCACCGTCCCCCCGGAATCCACCCTGCTCGATGTCATCGAGAAAAACACCCTGCTGGCCGTGGACGCCATCGTCAGGGCGGCCGTGACACCCCTCACCGGGGCGGAACGCTCGCCCGCGCCGCCCCGCACGGAAAAGACCACCCGGCTCGTCTTCAAGGGCACCCTCGACGACGTCAACCGCTTCTACTACCAGCGCGGCTGGACGGACGGCTTCCCCATCATCCCGCCCACCGAGGACCGCGTCGCCGAGATGCTCACCGGCACGGACCTCGCCCCGGACACCCTGCTCGGCAAGCTCATCCCGCGCCTCGGCAAGGTGACCGTGGAGAAGGTGGCCGTCAACGCCGTCATGGCCGGAGCCCTGCCCACCCACCTGCCGGTCATCCTGGCCGGGACGCAGCTGCTGCTCGATTCGGAAATGGGTTTCCAGGGTTTCAGCACTTTCGGGGTGAGCACCGGCTCCTGGGCGCCGTTCTGGACCGTCAACGGCCCCGTCCGCGGCCAGATTAACCTCAACAGCAGCTCCGGCGTGCTGAGCCCGGGCAACATCGCCAACGCGGCCATCGGCCGGGCGCTCGGCTTCGTTATCAAGAACCTCGGCGGGGTCCGCAAGGGCATCGAGGACATGGGCGTCATGGGCAACACCATGAAGTATACCGCCGTCATGGCGGAGAACGAGGAGGAGAGCCCCTGGGAGCCCCTCCACACCGAGTACGGCTTCACCCGCGAGGACAGCACCCTCATGCTCACCTTCCCCCAGTCTTACGTCCAGCACTACCCGCCCTCCAACGACGAGGACGGCATCATGCGGTCGGTGCTCGATAACATCGTGCCCGGCTTCGGCTACTCCATCATGTTCCCGCCCCTCCACGCCAGGACGCTCGCCTCCTTCGGCTGGACCAAGCAGGATATCCGGGACTTTATCTGCGAGTACAAGCGCCTGCCCGCCACCCGGCGGGGACGGGCCATGGGGCAGGAAACCCCGAAGCTCTTCAAGGGGCACGTCACCGCCCGCGAGGGCGATACCCTCCCCCTCATCCGCGACCCGCGCGTCATCCGGGTGCTCGTGGCCGGGGGACCGGGCTCGTTCATCGCCCACGCCATGGGCGGCGTGCCCACCCCGGGCAAGGCCGAACTACAGAAGATTACCTTCCCGCAGAACTGGGACAAGCTCGTCAAGAAGTACCGGAACGTCGTCCCCAACTACGTCCGCTACTAGCACCGGCACCAAGACAAAGAAAACCGCCTCCGGCGTCGTGCTGGAGGCGGCTGTTTTATCTTCCTTGCTGTCGAAACCTACGGCTGTGACGTCTCGAGGTAGTTCACCAGGGCGTCAATTTCCTCGGGCGTTAGCTTGCCGGAGAAACCCGGCATGGTGTCTTCGCCCTGGCTGATAACGCTCGTCAGCTCCGCCGTGCTCTGGCCGGCCAGCACGTTAGGCGTCAGCGCCGGCCCGAAGCCTCCCTGCCGCTGGTCCCCGTGACAGACGGCGCAGCTCTGGCTGTAGATGGCTCCCGCGTCAATAGTGGCCGTCGGGCTGGGGGTCGTGGTGGTGGCCGTCGGGGTGGGCGTCGTCGTCGCCGTGTGGCTGGACGTCGGCGTCAGCGTCGGCGTCGTGGTCGTGGCCGTCGGCGTGGTCGTCGGCGTCGGCGTGGGAGTAGCCGTCGGGCCGTTCTTCAGGCTGTAAAGGTAGCTGGCGATGTCGTTAATTTGGTCCGCTGTCAGCTTGTCCTTGAAGGCAGGCATGGTCGCCCCGGAAACCACGGACTCCGGATTGCTGATGAACGACTCGATGAAGGTCACCGGGTGCCGGCTGCCGACGTCGGTCAGGTCGGGCCCTATCGTCCCGCCCTTGCCGTTGACCATGTGACAGGCGCTGCAGTTCTTCTCGTAGAGCGCCGGTGCCTGGTCGCTGTAGCTCACCGGCGCGCCCAGCGTGGAAAGATAGGCGGTCAGCCCGTTCAGCTCTTCCGGCGTGAACTGGAGCTTGGGATGCAGCGTGTTGGGTACCATCGAGTCCGGATTGCTGAGATAGGCCATTATCTGGTCCGGGGTCAGCGTGGAGGCGATGTTGGACAGGTCGGGACCGACCGCGCCGCCGATGCCGTTGATGGTATGGCAGTAGCCGCAGTTGACCTCTTTGTAGACCCGTTGCCCTTCGATCTGCACGGCGGTAAGCTCGCTGGCCTGCCGCGCCGGGGCGGACATGGCGCCCGCCAGCTCGAAACCGAGCAACCCTACCACCACCACCGCGCCGATGGCGAGCGAAACCCTCCGCTTCGACCACTCCCGCCGGAAACCGCGGCTCAGGAAAGGCACCCCCAGCAGCACCAGGAACGCCAGCGCCGGTACCAGGACCGCCGCCACCGGTTCCAGCGAGCCGGGGAAGAGCTTGAGAAACTCGAAGAAGAAAAGGAAGTACCATTCCGGCCGGGGGTTATAGGTCGTGCTGGTGGGGTCCGCCGGGGCCTGGCTGGTATGCGGGAAGAAGATTGCCAGCACCATGATGATGCCCACCACGATCACCGCCATGATGGCGTCCTTGCTCACCGTACCCGGGAAGAAGGATTCGCCGTCCTTCTTGCTGGCCTCGTACTGCTTTTCGTAGGCCTCTTTTACCGGTTGGCCCGGCAGCATTTCGCCCTTCATTTTACCGGGCGACGCCGAGATGCCCTGCCGCACCACCATGAAGAGGTGGACGCCGATGAGCATCGCCGTCAGCGCCGGAATGACGATGACATGGAAGGTGAAGAACCGCGTGAGCGTTACCGTGCCGATTTGGGCCCCGCCGATGAGGAGCGATTGCACCCAGTGGCCGATAAACGGTACCTCGCCGGCGATACCAGAGGCCACGTTGGTGGCCCAGTAGGCCCGCTGGTCCCACGGCAGCAGGTAGCCGGTAAACGACGAGCCGAGCACCAGCAGCAGCAGCCCCACGCCGACGACCCAGGTGAGCTCGCGCGGGTACTTGTAGGCCGCCATGAAAAAGACGCGCGCCAGGTGCAGGATAATGAGAATGACCATGGCGCTGGCGGCATAGAAATGGATGCTCCGTATCAGCGCCCCGAAGGTCACGTTGGTCATGATGTAGCTGATGCTGTCGTAGGCGTGGTCCGGCGACGGCGAGTAGTTGAACATCAGGAAGATGCCCGTCAGCACCTGGATAACGAACACGACCATCGTCGCGCTGCCCAGGGTATACAGCCACCCGGTGCGCGGCACTTTCCGATCTAGAAACCATCCCCAGGGTTTCTTGAGCCCCAAGCGCTCTTCCACCCAGCCGTTTTTCTCTTGTTCAGCCATTATCCTTTTATTATCTCCCCGGAGGTGATGATCTCGCCGTTTTCGATGGTGAAGTCCCACCGGTCCAGCGGGCGGGGCGGCGGTCCGGCCACCACGTTGCCGTCAATATCGAAGGCTCCGCCGTGGCACGGGCACTCGAACAGCTTCTTTTGAGCGTCCCAGTAGAAGGGACAGCGCAGGTGCGTGCAGTGCGGGTCGTAGAGCGTGAAATTCTTGCCGTCCTGCGTGAGTATCCAGACGCCGAGGCTCTCGGTCGTCACCAGCCACCCGTCCGGCGCCCGCTCCTCGAAGCGGACGAACGTCGGCGTGCCGACCGGTATCTGGTCGGTATGGGCCACCGCGATGGCCGGTTTCTTGTTTTTCTGCCACAGCGGCGACAGGAAAGAGCCGACGAGAGGGGTCGCTATCGCGGCCGCGACGATGCCGGCCCCGCCGATAACGATTCGTTTGAGAAAGTCACGCCTTGTCAGTTTGTTTTTTAAGTTCATCTTTTCTTCGGCTTTATACTAACTGATTTGTATACTCAGGTCGAGCGGTCCTTTCGCCCGCTGGCACCGGCGCATCCATCCGGAACGGGGTGCGGCAGGGTACGCCGGGTCGCGCCCGTAAAATATAGTAGTAGATACTGCCACTATACCACATCGTGGGAAGGGGGCGGAATACTATTAGCTGGGTAGACTATCTACATTTTCTGCTGGTTTGTCATTGAAAATTTTGCCGGAGCCATTTTTTCAATTTTACCCTGTTTTACGCTCGAATCGCCGCTCCGGAACGGCCGGCCGGTCGGCACCGCCGCCACCCCGCCCGGCATCCTGCGAACCGCGTAGTCCGCTCCGGCAAAAATGCCGCCGTCCGGCCCTGGAACGCCGCCGGCTTCGGGCTGTTTTCCCGGCGGCGGCCCCGGTCTTTTCCTTATGTAAACCACGCAAAAGCCCCCGGGCGGGACCGGGGGCCTGGGGCGCCGCCGGTGATGAAGAGCACTTTACCGGCAAAATCTTTCATGCGTTCCCTCCTTACGTAATCGCGGGCTTGGTATCTATACCTGGCGATTTTTCACCCAGGTCAGGTCGTCGCGGGCCTTGCCCCAGCCGGCCTCCCGGGCGCCCTGCATCATCGGGGCCGGGTTCTCCCGCATCTGCTCGCGGCGCCTGGCCGCCTCCTCGTCCTGCCGCTTCACGCCCTCCGGCGTGACGTAGTTGACCATCCGCGCCGTGATGCCCTGCATCGTCTTCTCCGGCTCTGGGAACGGCAGCACGTAGAGGACGTCCTCCTCGATACCCTTCTTGAAAATCCGCGCCAGCTCCACCGGGTTAATGCCGAACGAGTAGTGGTGCCGCATGAACTCGATGGTCTTCTCGTTGGTGTTGTAGCCGGTGTTGGCCAGGTGCTCCGGCCGCGTGTAGGACGCTTCGCCGATGTTCGTCTTGATGCCCGCCGGGCACAGGCACGACACGCCGATGCCGTACGGTTTGAGCGCCAGGTAGTAGCTCTCCATGAGGTTGATGACGGCCGCCTTGGCCGCCGAGTACGGCGCGCAGCCGGGCGTGCCCATGAAGCCGCCCATCGAGGCCGTGGTGGCGATGTGCCCGCCCTTGCCGGCCCGTATCATCCGCGGCACGAAGGTCACCATCCCGTTGACGACGCCGCCGTAGCAGACGCCAGTGACCCAGTCGAAGTCCTCGAAGGTGGAAGCCTCGGCCGGCCCGAAGGCGTTGACCCCGGCCGTGTTGAAGAGGAGCTGCGGCGGACCGCCGAACACTTTTTCCACCTCGTCGGCGGCTTCCGCGTAGGCCTTCCGGTCGGTAATATCGAGCCGGATGGCGTGGAACGCGGCTTTCTTGTCTTTGAAATAGGCCGCCGCCTCGTCGAGGTGGTCCCTGCGGACGTCGGCGATGACGACCTTGCAGCCGGCCTCGGAGAACACCTTGGCCTGCCCGAACCCGGCCCCGGAGCCGCCCCCGGTGATGAACGCGATTTTATCCTTGAAATCCTTCATGGTTCGCCTCCAAAAAGTGACCCGCCCGCACCGGGAATCAGCACGGGCGAGGGTCTAGCTAGTCGTCGTAGTCGCCGTCCGGGTCCGGCAGGCCGCAGGAGCCGTCCGGGCACTCGGGGTCAACGGGCAGCGCCCGCCAGCGGTCAACGGACGAGCTCCCGGAGTAGCCGTAGTCGGCCGCCTTCCAGAGCGGGCTCGTCTCGCCGCCCACGACGATGATGTTGATGTTCTCAGGTTTGTGGTACGGCGCGATGAGGGCATCGTCCGGGAGCGCCTTCCACGAGGCGTAGGGCTCGACGCCCTTGTACGCCTCGGACGCGACGAGCATGTCCACGTAGTCCGTCTTCCAGAACTGCCCGTTCGGCATCTTGATGTTCTCGGACATCCACCTGGCGAAGCCCTGCTTGGTAGCGTAGCCCTCGTTCTCCTTCAGGTTCCGCGCCACGAGCGGGTCCATGATGATGGTGGCCGCGGAGTTGATGGGCGGCATCACGGCGAGCTGGATGTTGAGCTCCTCCCCCACCGAGCGCTTCGAGGCCGCCCCGGTGCTGTTGAGGAAGCTCCAGCCCCGGAAGATGCTGACGACGCTCTCCTCCGCCCGGAACCCCTTGGTGACGTGGAACGGCTCCCAGACGCTCGCTTCCTCGTTCTCGCCGGCGCACATATTGTTATAGGTATGGTTGTTGCCCTGGCTGCTCCACAGCGTCTCCCGCGGCTTGGCGAAGCCGTGGACGATGCTCATCAGCGTCCAGGCCCGCCCCAGCACGGAGTTGGCCATGCTGACGGCGCTGTAGGCGCCGATGCCGCAGTTCAGGCCGATTTCCCGCCGGATGGGCCCGTTGACGAGCAGCATCGCCTCGAACGGCGTCGTGGAGGGCATGAGCGAGCTCTGCCGCGTCGCCCCGATGGCCAGGATGACCGGGAAGTACTCCGGCCTGGCCCCGGCCATCACCGCGATGACGGCGAAGTGCTCGACGGTGTACCGTATCATCTCCCGCGTGGCGAAGGAGAAGGACTCGGCCACGATTTCGTCCGGGGCGGCGGCGGTGCCCTTCAGCATCGCCTGAACCCGCTCCTCGGTCGGCAGGATGATGGGCAGGCCGTCCGTCCAGCCCCGCTCGTAGAAGAGGCGCTGGAGGTTGTCCTCGGTGTCCGGCCCGAGCGTCCGCTCCACCGCCACCGGCTCGCCCTCGGCGGGCGCCGCGGCGGGTTTCTTGTCGTTGCCCTTGACCGGCTTGGTCAGCACGTCGAGGATTTCGTCAATGACCACCTTCCCGGTCTCCGGGTCCTTGCCGACGATGTAGGCGTCGAGTGCCTCCGGCGAGAGACCGATGACCGGGTGCGGCGTGTACACGAACGGCAGCGGGGCAGTCAGCGGGTTCCCCTTGACCACCGTGAGGAACTCCCGGGTGGAGAGCGGCGCCACGGGGATGCCGTAGGTCCGCTCGAGCTTGGTCGCGCTGGCGGCAACTGCCGTCACGCAGCCCGGTCAGCCGGCCACCCCCACGATGGCGGCGTCCCCCTTCTGCTTGATTTCCTCCCAGAGGGTGTCGTTGTCGTCCATGAAGAGGTTGCCCGGCTTGCGCCTGCGGATGGTCTTCACGGAGGGCATGTGCTCCTGGAACCACTTCTGGAGCTGCACGAAAAAGTTGTAGCCGCCCCCGAAGCCGGTATCCACCAGGTAGACGGTCTTGCCTTCCAGCGTGTCGAGCCGCTTGGCGCCGCCGGTCTTGGCCTGGGTCGGTGCGCCCGTGCCGGGCGGCGGCCCGAACCTCCCGGGCGGCGGCGCGCCGGGGGCCTTCCGCACCCCGATTTCCGGGTTCATCACCGAGAGCAGTATCTGATATGACATGGGGTGCCTCCGTCGCTGGGCGCGCATCCACGGGGGATTCCGGGGCCGGATTTTTTGTCGTGGTCATTATATATCGAATATGACAGTATTTCAACCCGATATATCGGGGAAACGCGGCCGCGCCGGCCCGTCCGGCTGCCGGCAAAAAGAAGAGGGGCGGCCGTCGGGCCGCCCCTCCTGTTGTTGCGTTGCTTGACGGTAGGTTACTCGCCGCCGTTGCGCGGGTACGGGGGCTGGTACGGGTCGCTGATGTTGTGCACCTTGGCCGGGGCGAAGTCGCCGTCGGCGCCGTGGCAGACCTCGCAGGCCTGCGTGGAATCCGAGCTGTACGGGTCGAGCCGGTTGAAGTTGTCGATCATCGTGTTCATGTGGGCCAGCGCCGTGCCGTCGTTGTGACAGCCGCTGCAGGCCAGCCGGTTCGGGTCGGTATTCCAGGCGCCGGAGGTGCTGGCGTCGTGGCACTTCTGGCAGTCACGGATGTCCTGCGGGAAGATGACGTCCGAGAAGGCGCCGTTGGAGGTGACGTACTCCGGGTGGTCTAGGTAGGCGCCGTAGTGGAGGCCGTGGACGCGGGCCGAGAGCGGCTGGGCGCCGTAGCCGGCAAAGCCGCTGGTGGAGTTCCCGCCGATGGCGGACCACAGGTCGCCGGTGCCGCCGCGGCCGTAGTCGTGGCAGGCGAGACAGTAGTCGGTATCGAACGGCTCGGGATGGATGTGGGTGCCGTCGTCATGCCAGATGGTGTCGCCGTGGCAGTCCGTGCAGTTCTCGGCTGTCTTGGGTTCCACGGTCGCCGTGCCGATCTGGAAGTTGACGAGCCCGATGGCCGAGTTCGCCGTCATGGTGGGTAGGGCGCCGTCCTTCGGGTTGATGAAGGCGTAGACCATGTAGGTGCCCGCGTCGAGGCCCTGGATGGCGTCGAGCTGGTAGGTGATGCCGTTCGCCGTCACGGCGATGGCCGGGTCGGCGCCGGGGTCGAGCAGGTCGTTGGGGTTGTCGTAGCCGGTGCCGATGTTGTGAGCGGCCAGCGTGAGCACCGGTTTGGCCATGTCCCGCGGGCCGTAGACGAAGAGGTCGGCCCCGCTGAAGTTGGCGTCCGTCACCTCGGCCGGGGCGACGACGTTGCCGTTGTCATCGAGCACGTTGATGGTGATGACG
Organism: Dehalococcoidales bacterium; assembly: GCA_034430495.1. Lineage (GTDB taxonomy): Bacteria > Chloroflexota > Dehalococcoidia > Dehalococcoidales > RBG-16-60-22 > DAOUEG01. The sequence goes on along the minus strand of DAOUEG010000103.1, from coordinate 41,498 downwards.
GGCGCTTCGCCGTCCACGTAGTACTTGCCGTTGGCCGGCGGCGACAGGGTGATGTCGAGTTTATCGAGCGTCTGCGTCACGTCGTGCGCCACCGAGACGGAAGCGGCCGTGCCGTCCGCCGGGTGGCAGGCGCTGCACAGCTGGTCGTTGGATTGCGGGCCGCCGGGATGAGCCTCGGCCGTGGCCGGCATGTCCGCCGTCGCGCCGAACCAGATGTTGTCGTGGCAGGAGCCGCACGCTTCGATGGACGGCTCGGTCTTCCACCGGTCGTCGCTGTGGCAGTAGGTGCAGTTCTCGACGTTGGCCGGGAACACCACGGACGTGTAGTCCTTGAAGTTACCGGTCGCCGGGTCCGTGTTGAACGGGTTTTCCAGTCCCTCGCCCATGTGGACGCCGTGGACGCGCCGGACGATGGGGTCCGGGGTCAGCACGTCGGTCCCCGCCGAGGGGTCGTTGACGTCGCCGTGGTAGGCGGCGTAGCCGTTGTTGCTGTGGCAGGCCTTGCACGACTGGACCGGTACCGAATCGAGCGCCGGGCTGCCCGTCGGGCTGTGGCCCGGGTCGATGTGGTGGAAGTAGTACTTGCCGTTGGTCGGGTCGTAGTGGCACTGGCCGCAGTTTTCGGCGCTCACTATCTGGGCTTCTACCGTGGCCGTGCCGAGCTGGAAGTTCCGGAGCGCGAACGTCTGGTTGTCGAGCGAATCGGTGTTCTTGACCGCCCATACGCCGACGGTGTAGGTACCGGCCAGCTCGTCGCTGACCGGCTTGAGCTGGTAGGTCAGCACGCCGTTGTTCTCCTGCACGTCGGCGTTCGTCAGGAGATCAATGTAGTGGTGCGGGTTCTGGCTGCGGTCGGTGCTCGCGTTGAGCAGCTTCACCGCCGTCACCGTCTCGGTGGTCTCCTGCGGACCGTACAGGTACAGGTTGAGCGTGCTGAAGTCCGACCGGGACAGCGCCTGGCCGTAGTTGTCTTGCAGCGTCACGGTGACCGTGCCCGCCTCGCCGGCCGCCATGAACTGGCCGTTGGCCGGCTGGGACATCTCGACGGTCACCTGCATCCCGGCGTCAACACCGGGCGCCATGGACCCCTGGATTCCCTGCGGCCCCGCCGGCCCCTGCGGACCGGTCGCGCCGTCGGCTCCGGCCGGCCCGGCCGGCCCCGCGGGCCCCGCCGGTCCCTCCGGACCTTGCGCACCCGGCGCACCCTGGCACGAGGCTATCAGCAACGCCACCGCCAGCAGGCCGGCCAGCCCCACCACACACCACAGGATTCTTTTCTTCATATCGACCTCTTTCCGCCATTTTCTGGCGACCGCCGCAGGCGCGCGTACGGGCAGATAACCTGCTTGAAATGAAAATGTACCGGGCGCGCCGGGGCGGTCCACTCTTAGCTTACGCTCCATTTTACTTGACCGCCGCACCGGGGCGCATACCTTCCGGCCAGTATCTTGCGGCTACATTTTCCAGAGTAGGCCGCCGGGACAATACCCCCGGCTGTCCCCGGCATTGTGGCAATTGGTACCACAATGTGGTAAATTAAAAACAGGGCAGTTCTGCCCGCCCGGGCCCGCCGGGCATTCGAACAGACTTTTTTGAGGGGGGTTAGCTCTGTTCAGGCGTTTGAAGGCACTCTCGCTGAGGGGACGGGTCATGCTGCTCGCCCTGGCGACGCTCCTCATCGTGCTGGTGGTGTTCAGCTGGCTCGGCATTCAGTCCGTCCGGCAGAGCGTGGACACCGCCCTCGACGAGCGCCTCGTGCTGGCCCGCGTGCTGGCCGGGCGCCTCGACCAGACCCTCAACTACGTCCTCGGCCACGTCAGCGAGGCCATCCAGTCCCAGCCGTCCCCGCCGGACGGCGCCCGCTTTACCCCCTTCGCCGGGGAAATCCGGACGGACCTCGGCAAGCTCGATATTGATATTGACCACGTTTTCCTCACCGACCGGACCGGCAAGATAATTGATGCCGACCCGGCCAGCGGCAACCTCACCGGCACCACCCTGGCCCCCCTCCCGGATTTCCAGCGGGTCCTCACGTCCGGCACTCCCGGGATTTCCAACCTAGTCTCCGGCACCTTCTCCCGGACGCCCACCGTCCTCGTCAGCGTCCCCTTCGTGGACGCCACCGGGGCCGTCTCCGGCGTCCTGTCCTGCTCGCTCAACGTCAGCCAGATCAGCACCGAGACCTTCGGCCAGGACATCGCCCTCGGCGAGACCGGCTATCTGGAGATAATTGACGGCAACGGCATCGTCCTAGCGCGGACGTTGCCCGGCACGCCGCCCTCGCCCTTCGAGACGAGCGACCATCCCGGCCGCTTCGCCGCCCTCATTGATGAGCACCAGCCCACCGTCGGCACCTGCCACCGCTGCCACACCGCCGGCTCCACCGTGCAGCGCCGCAAGGACGTGCTCGCCTTCGCTCCCCTCGCCGCCACCAGCTGGGGCGTCGTCATCCGCCAGTCCGAGACGGAGACCTTCCAGCCCACCACCCACCTGCAGCACCAGTTCCTCGCCTTCGGGGGCATCCTGCTCGGGTGCATGGTATTGCCGGTGCTGGCCCTGACCCGCTCCGTGGTGGACCCCATCAAGAAGCTCACCCGGGCCGCCCGGAACATGGCCGTCCACGATTACGACGTCGAGGTGCCCCGCCACCGCAGCGACGAGATAGGCGAGCTGAGCGCCGCCTTCGATACCATGCGCCGGGAGATCGCCCGCTCCCGGAACGAGATTATGGACAACTACCGGGCCGCCAAGGACAGGGAAGAGCTGCGCGGCCGCCTGCTGGAGAACGTCATTGACGCTCAGGAGCAGGAGCGCAAGCGCATCGCCCGGGAGCTCCACGACGAGTACGGCCAGACCCTCACCGGCCTCATCATGAACGTGGAATCCCTGGAGGACATGGCCGAGAGCGAACGGCCGGCCTTCCGCACCAAGCTGGAGAAGCAGAAAGAAATATTGGTAAAAACCCTCGCCGAGATGCGCAAGCTGACGCTCAACCTCCGGCCTTCTTCACTCGACGACCTGGGCCTGACCGCCGCCCTCCGGGCCTACCTCTCCAACGTCCAGGCGGATACCGGCCTGGAAATCGCCTTCGACCACGCCGGCATCGGGTCGCGGCTCAGCCCGGACACGGAAATCACCGTGTTCCGCATCGTCCAGGAGGCGGTCCACAACGTCGTCAAGCACGCCCGAGCCACCGAGGTCACCATCAGCCTGAAGGCCGCGGATGGGACGCTCCGCATCGAGATTACCGATAACGGCGAGGGTTTCGACGTGGCGGCGGTGCTGCGGGAGAAGGCCGGCAAGCAATCGCTCGGTATCCTCGGCATGCAGGAGCGGACCGCCCTGCTGCACGGGACCTTCGCCATTGATTCCCACCCCGGCGCCGGCACCCGCATGACGGTGACCATCCCGCTGGGACCGCCGCCGGCCTGACGAACGAGTAGTAAGGAGCTAGACCATGCAGGTATTGATCGTGGATGACCATGTTATCGTCCGGGAAGGGCTGCGGGCCCTGCTGGAGCCCTGCGACGACGTCGAGGTCGTCGGCGAGGCCACCAGCGGCGAAGAGGCCCTCGAGTCCGTCACCAGGCTGCACCCGGACGTCGTCTTGATGGATATCACCATGCCGGGCATCAACGGCCTGGAGGCGGCCCGCCGCATCAACGAGGAGCAGCCGGACGTCAAGGTCCTCATCCTCACCATGCACGAGGAAGACGACTACTTCTTCAACGCGCTGGAGGCCGGCGCCTCCGGCTACTTCGTCAAGGGGGGCTCCTCGGAGGAGCTCATCTCGGCCCTCAAGGCGGTCGCCCGCGGGGACGTCTTCCTCTACCCCACCATGGCCAAGAAGCTGCTCTCCGGCTACCTGGAGCGGGGCCGCGGCGGCGCCGACCGGGACCGCCAGGACGGCCTCACCAACCGGGAGCTGGAAGTGCTCAAGCTCATCGGGGAAGGCTACAATAACCAGGAAATCGCCGCCCGGCTCTTCCTCAGCCCGACTACCGTGCAGACCCACCGCTCCAACATCATGGGGAAGCTCAACCTGCACAACCGCGCCGACCTCACCCGCTACGCCATCAAGAACGGGCTCGTCTCGCTGGACCACTGACCGCCGGCCGGCCTACCAGGGCAGCCGCAGGATGATGAAGGTGATTACCGCCGCCGCGATGGCCGGGACGTAGTACCCGGCCCCGAACGCGATGCCGACCGCCGCTACCACCCATATCGTGGCGGCGGACGTCAGCCCCTTGACCTTCTGCTCCTGCACCATGATCATCCCCGCCCCGATGAAGCCGATGCCGATGACCACCGACGCCGCCACCCGGGAGATGTCCGCTCCCGGCGTGAAGGCGTAGATGGAAAGCGAGGTGAGCAGCCCGGCCCCGAGCCCCACCAGACTGTGGGTGCGCAGCCCGGCCGGCTTGGCCTGCGCCTGCCGCTCCCAGCCGATGGCCGCCCCGGCCACGGCGGCCGCCGCCAGCCGGATGATGATTTCAAGGTTGATCCACGGGACCAGTTGCGTACCCGTCACGGCACCACCTTTATAAAAAACAGGTAAGGAACGCTGGCTACTTCTTCGCCCGGAAATGGACGTTCCACTTCAGGCACATATCGGTCGTGAATTTCTTCACCGTCTCGTTGCTGCTGTTGTAGAACTCCCCCAGGAACCCGTGGAGTATCTCCATCCCGGACATGCCCGGCTCCGGTTCGGCGGGAGCCGGCAGGTTGATGTAGACGATCTCGCTCATTACTTTCTGGTATTCGATTGATGGCATGGACGGTCAATCCCCCCTGTCATTTTTTCCGCCGCGGTCCGGCTTGCAGACATTATATACCGGCGGCCTTCCGGGAATAAAGTCGCTGCCGCCGCCCCCGGATTTTAACAAAACTTTAAACTTTCTTTTACCTGCCTTAACAAAAGCCTAACACCCCCTTAAAGTGCCGCTTCGATAATGAAAGTGTAACTGAAAAGACCACCTGCCGCCGACCGCGGAACCGCTTCCGGAAATTCAGGCGGCAGTCTAGCATAGCGTAGAATACTAAAGGAGAAGTCATTTGTCTCGATTCACCAAGCTTACCCTGCTCGCTATAGCCATCGTCACGGTGGTTGCCGTCGGCCTGGCCGGCTGCGGCTCGACGGCCACGACGACCGCCACCACCACCCAGACCGCCACCACCATGGCCCAGGCCATGAGCCTCAACGGCGCCGGCGGTACGTTCATCGCCCCCCTGGCGACCAAGTGGTTCGATGTGTACGCCAAGATTTCCGGCGTCAAGGTCAACTACCAGGCTGTCGGCTCCGGCGGCGGCATCAAGGCCATCACCGACGGCACCGTGGACTTCGGCGAGAGCGACGGCATCATGACCGATGAACAGATCGCCGCCGCCGAGGCCGCCCACGGCCCCATCCTCCACATCCCCATGACCAGCGGCTCCGTCGCCATCACCTACAACCTCTCCGGCGTTCCCTCCGGCACCCTCAAGCTCACCGGCGAGGTCCTCGCCAGCATCTACCTCAAGAAGATCACCAGGTGGAACGACCCGGCCATCACCGCCCTCAACCCCGGCGTCAGCCTCCCCGACCAGGACATCGCCGTCGTCCACCGCTCGGACGGCTCCGGCACCACCTTCATCTTCACCAACTACCTCTCCAAGGTCAGCGCCGACTGGCAGTCCCAGGTCGGTAACGCCACCTCCGTCAACTGGCCCGGCGATATCGGCGGCGAGAAGAACGCCGGCGTGGCCGGCCAGGTGACCCAGATTCCCGGCGCCATCGGCTACGTGGAGCTGGCCTACGCCATCCAGAACAACCTCCCCTGGGTGCTCCTGAAGAACGCCGCCGGCAACTACATCGCCCCCTCCATCGAGGCCACCACCGCGGCCGCCCAGGGCGTTGACCTGCCCGACGACATGAAGGTCATGATTACCAACTCCACCAACCCGGACGCCTACCCCATCGCCGGGTTTACCTGGGTCCTCGCCTACGTCAACCAGACCAACGCCTCCACCGGCCTGGCCCTCGTCAACATGCTCTGGTGGGCCATCCACGACGGCCAGCAGTACGACGCTGCCCTCGACTACGCCCCCCTCTCCGCTGCCGCCGTCCAGAAGGCCGAAGTCCTCATCGAACAGATCAGGTACAACGGCCAGCCCCTCCTCCAGAAGTAACCACCATCGGGAGCGGCGGGGAACGCCCCCGCCGCTCCCCTTCTTTACAGTATCGGCCCTGCCAGGCCGGGTGAGAGCAACGTGAACGTAGCAGCCACAGTAAAAAAGGCCCGCCGGCATTCCCGCCTCGGCGATTTGATTTTCTCCAACCTCACGCTCGTTTTCGCGGGCGTCGTCGTCCTCATCCTCCTCGGCGCCATCGTCGCCCTCACCATCGATGCCGGCGCCGCCATCCAGAAGTTCGGCTGGGGCTTTCTCTGGAGCACCCAGTGGAACCCGGTCACCGGCGAGTTCGGCGCCCTGCCGGCCATCTTCGGCACGCTGCTGAGCTCCATCATCGGCCTGCTCATCGCCATCCCCATCAGCCTCGGCGCCGCCATCTTCCTGGTGGAGCTGGCACCCCGCTGGATACGGGGACCGGGCTCCTTCCTCATCGAGATGCTGGCGGCCATCCCCAGCGTCATCATCGGCCTGTGGGGGCTCTTCGTGCTGGTACCGGTCGTCCGCTCGCCGATAGAGACGTGGCTCGGCACCCACCTCGGCTTCCTCCCGTTCTTCCAGGGCCCGCCCTTCGGCCTCGGCTTCCTCGCCTCCGGCATGGTACTGGCCATCATGGTCATCCCCATCATCACCGCCATGAGCCGGGACGTCATGAGGGCCGTGCCCGACACCCAGCGGGAGGCCATGCTGGCGCTCGGCGCCACGCGCTGGGAGACCATCCGGCGCGCGGTGCTGCCCTACAGCCGCTCCGGCCTCGTCGGGGCGGTCATCCTCGGCCTCGGCCGCGCCCTCGGCGAGACGATGGCCGTCACTATGGTCATCGGCAACAAGTACACCGTCACCTCGTCGCTCTTCTCGCCCGGCACCACCATCGCCAGCAAGATCGCCGGCGAGTTCGGCGAGGCGGTCGGCCGGACCTTCGTCGCCAGCCTCGTCGAGCTGGCCCTCGTGCTGTTCGCCGTTACCTTGGTTATCAACGTCGTCGCCCGGCTGCTCGTCTGGCGGATGACCTCCGTGAAAACGATACGGGAATAGGGAGATGGTTTCACACAGCGGCCACCTGAGAAGGAAGTGGACCAACGGGGCGATGCTCGGCGCCAGCGGCTTCGCGGCGGCGGTCGGCATCGCGCTGCTGGCGCTCATCCTCGGCTACACCCTGTTCCATGGCATCAGCTTCCTGAACCTGGATATTTTGACCCAGGCGGCCAAGCCGGCCGGCGAGGCCGGCGGCGGCCTGTTCAACGAGATAATCGGCACGCTCGTCCTCGTCGGCCTGGCCTCGGTCATGGCGCTGCCGGTCGGCCTGCTGGCGGGCCTCTTCCTCTCGGACTTCGCCGGCCCCCGGACCGCCGCCGCCGTCCGCTTCGCGGCGGACATCCTCGCCGGCGTCCCCTCCATCGTCGTCGGCGTGCTCGCCTACGCCGCCGTGGTGCGGCCCATGCACGGTTACTCGGCCCTGGCCGGCGGCGTCGCCCTGGCCATCATCATGATACCCATCGTCGCCCGCACCGCCGAGGAGGCGCTCCGCCTGGTGCCCCAGTCCATGCGGGAGGCGGCCCTGGCGCTCGGCATTACCCGCTGGCGCGCCGTCATGGGCGTCATCCTGCCCGGGGCCCTCACCGGCGTCATCACCGGCATCATGCTGGCGGTGGCCCGCATCGCCGGGGAAACGGCCCCGCTGCTGTTCACGTCCTTCGGGAACTATTTCGGCTTCGACGGCCTCTCCAAACCCGTCAGCGCCCTGCCGTTGACCATTTACAAATACGCGCTATCGGCCTACCAGGACCAGAACCACCAGGCCTGGGCGGGAGCCTTCATCCTCGTCGTGCTCGTGCTCATCATCAGCATCGTGGTCCGCTGGGTGAGCCGCCGCAAGAGCTAGTGAGGTGACCATGTTGACGAGAGAAAAGCAAAAGACTATGATGAACACCTTGAAGACCCCGAGCGATACCGCCACCATCAACGCCCCGTCCGAGGACCGGTCCATCATCCTGGAGGTGGAAAACCTCCGGGCCTACTACGGCGATTTCCTCGCGGTCAAAGATACCAACCTGCAAATCCCCGGCCAAGCCATCACCGCCATCATCGGCCCCTCCGGCTGCGGCAAGAGCACCTTCATCCGGTGCCTCAACCGCATGCACGAGGCCTCCAACAAGGGCCGCGTGGAGGGCCAGGTCCGCCTGGACGGCAAGAACATCTACGACCCCGGCGTTGACCCGGTCCAGATTCGGCGGCGCATCGGCATGGTCTTCCAGAAACCCAGCCCCTTCCCCACCATGTCCGTCTTCGATAACGTCGCCGCCGGCCTCAAGCTCACCCGTCTCTGGACCCGCCGCTGGGAACTGGCGGACGTCGTGGAGAAGAGCCTGCGCCAGGCCGCCCTCTGGGACGAGGTCAAGGACAAGCTCCACGAGTCCGGCACCTCCCTCTCCGGCGGCCAGCAGCAGCGCCTCTGCATCGCCCGGGCGCTGGCGGTGGAGCCGGAAATCATCCTCCTCGACGAACCCTGCTCCGCCCTCGACCCCGTCGCCACCCTCAAGATAGAAGACCTGATGAAGGAGCTTTCCCAGCGGTACTCCATCGTCATCGTGACCCACAATATGCAGCAGGCCGCCCGCGTCTCGGATATGGCCGCCTTCTTCATGATGGACGAAGACCGCGCCGGGGCCCTCATCGAGTACGGGGAAACCAGCCAGCTGTTCACCAACCCCAAAGACCGGCGGACGGAAGACTACATCACCGGACGCATCGGCTAGAGCGGAGAAACGTTATGGAAATACGAACCGAATTTCACAAGGAACTGCGGGAGATACAGCAGGACGTCATCTTCCTCGGCAGCATGGTGGAAAAGGCCATCGCCCGGTCGGTCCACGCCCTGCGGGAACGCGACCTCGCCGAGGCCGAGGAGGTCATCGCCGGGGACAAGGCCGTCAACAACCGCCGTTTCGCTATCGAGATGAAATGCCTCGCCATCATCGCCAAGCAGCAGCCCATGGCCAAGGACCTGCGCACCATCATGGGCGTCACCCACATCATCACCGAGCTGGAACGCATCGGCGACTACGCCGAGGGCATCGCCCGCATCGTTATCATGAACGGCGACGAGCCGCCCCTCAAGCCGCTCGTCTCCATTCCCCGCATGGCGGACAAGACCATTGACATGCTCAAGCGCGCCATGGAGGCCTTCATCGGCCATGACGCCGCCGCCGCCCGCCAGATAGCCCTCGAGGACGACGAGGTGGACAACCTCTACTCGGACCTCTTCCGCGTCCTCGTCAGCTACATGGTGGAGGACCCCAAGACCATCACCCGGGCCACCCGCCTCATCTGGGCCGCCCACAACCTCGAGCGCGCCGCCGACCGCGTCACCAACATCTGCGAGCGCATCGTCTTCACCGTCACCGGCGTCATCGAGGAAATCGGCGCCTCCAAGTACTAGCGCTTCCCGCCGCTCCCGCGCCCCGTGCCCTGCCCGTACGCCCGCGGGCAGGAAACTTCGTTTTATGTCAATCCATGAAACACGAACGTAATATTTCTTCACTATCATTAAAGGAACACACTCCCTCACCCCGTCCCATTGTAAACTGATTTGAAGGGAAGGTTATACATGAACTCCACCAACGACGAGGAACTCTCTACCCTGAGTGACATTTTCGGGAGCAACGTCTTCAATGACGCCGTCATGCGCCGCACGCTCCCCAAGGAGACCTACAGGTCCCTCCGCCAGACCATCGAGGACGGCACCCCGCTCGACCCGCAGGTCGCGGACGTCGTCGCCTCGGTGATGAAGGACTGGGCCATCGGCAAGGGCGCCACCCACTTCACCCATTGGTTCCAGCCCATGACCGGCCTCACCGCGGAAAAACATGACTCCTTCATCTCCCCCACCCCGGACGGCCGGGTAATCCTGGACTTCTCCGGCAAGGAGCTCATCAAGGGCGAGCCGGATGCCTCCTCCTTCCCTTCCGGCGGGCTGCGCGCCACCTTCGAGGCCCGCGGCTACACCGCCTGGGATATCACCTCCCCCGCCTTCGTCAAGGACGGCAGCCTCTACATCCCCACCGCCTTCGCCTCCTACAACGGCGAGGCCCTCGACCAGAAGACCCCCCTCCTTCGCTCCATGGACGCCCTCAGCACCCAGGCCATGCGCATCCTCCGCCTGCTCGGCAACACCACCTCCAGGCGCGTCACCACCACCGTCGGCCCGGAGCAGGAGTACTTCGTTATTGACAAGGACCACTTTGACCAGCGCGAAGACCTCATCATCACCGGCCGCACCCTCTTCGGCGCCCCCGCTCCCAAGGGACAGGAGCTGGAAGACCAGTACTTCGCCGTCATCAACGACCGCATCACCGCCTTCATGGCCGATGTGGACACCGAGCTCTGGAAACTCGGCGTCTCCGCCAAGACCAAGCACAACGAGGTCGCCCCGGCCCAGCACGAGCTGGCCCCCATCTTCGCCACCGCCAACATCGCCACGGACCACAACCACCTCATGATGGAGACGATGCGCAAGGTGGCCCTGCGCCACGGCCTCGTCTGCCTCCTCCATGAAAAACCCTTCGCCGGCATCAACGGCTCCGGCAAGCATAACAACTGGTCCATGGCCACCGATGACGGCCACAACCTGCTCGAGCCCGGCCAGACCCCGCATGATAACATCCAGTTCCTCCTCCTCCTCAGCGCCATCATCAAGGCCGTTGACGAGTACGCTGACCTGCTCCGCGCCTCCATCGCCAACACCGGCAACGACCACCGGCTCGGCGCCAACGAGGCCCCGCCGGCTATCGTCTCCATCTTCCTCGGCGAGCAGCTTACCGATATCCTCGAGCAGATTGAGAAGGGTGGCGTCTCCAAGAGCAAGCTCGCCACCACCGTGCACCTCGGCACCAACCGGCTGCCCTCCCTCCCCAAGGACACCACGGACCGCAACCGGACCTCGCCCTTCGCCTTCACCGGCAACAAGTTCGAGTTCCGCATGGTCGGCTCGCTGGCCAGCATCGCCCCTGCCAACACCGTGCTCAACACCATCGTCGCCGAAAGCCTCCGCCAGTTCGCTGACCGGCTGGAAACGGCCAAGGACCTCCAGAGCGATATCAACGCCCTCATCCTCGAGACCATCAAGAAACACAAGCGCGTCATCTTCAACGGCAACAACTACGCGCCGGAGTGGGTCGCCGAGGCCGGGGAGCGCGGCCTGCCCAATATCACCAACACCGTGGACGCCATCAGCGTCATGCTGGACAAGAAGAACGTTGACGTGATGAACCAGCACGCCGTGCTCAACCACGTCGAGATGGAGTCCCGCGCCGAAGTCCAGTGGGAAATTTACGTCAAGACCATCAACATCGAGGGCCTGACCATGGCCAGCATGGCCCGCCGCCGGATACTCCCGGCCGCCATCGGCTACAAGGCCTCCCTCGCCGCCTCCATCGGCAGCATTCTGGAGGCCGGCGGCGACGCCGAGGTCGAGAAGGCCCTCCTCAACCGGGCCGGCAAGGTCCTCGTTTCCTTCAACGCCGACCTCGAGAAGCTCGAGAAGGCCATCGAGACCGCGGCCGCCGCGGACGGCGGCTCCAGGGAGCAGGCGGTCGCCTACCGCGACCTCGTCTTTACCGCCATGGCTGACCTCCGCGTGAACGCCGATACCCTCGAGACCCTCGTTGATGCGGATTACTGGCCGATGCCCACCTACTCCGAACTCCTCTTTAACGTCTAGACCGGCCATACCTCCATACACCGGAAGCCCGCGGGGGACCCTGCCGCTCCCCCGCGGGCACACACCCTCGCCGCCGCCCCGGCGGTTTTCTTTTTTGGGGGGAGTGGACGCCGGCCGTTTCTTTCGCTATAATCGTAATAATCCGATATATCGGAATATCTCAGGAGCGACGACCGGACACCGGCATGAAGACCATCCTGCGGCTTATAGTCTTTGTCAGGAAACGCTGGCCGAACCTGCTCTTCGGGTTCGTCTGCATCACCGCGAGCACCGTGGGCGGCCTCGTCATCCCGCGGCTGCTCGGCACCGGCATTGATACCGCTCTCAACTCCGGCAGCAAGACCACCATCCTCATCCTGGCCGGTATCATCCTCGGCACCACCGTCATCCGGAGCGCCGCCCGCTTCGGGGACACCTACATCACCCAGGTCGTCTCCCAGCAGGCCTCCTACGATATCCGCAACGCCCTCTACGACCACCTCCACCGGCTCGGCTTCGCCTACTACGACCAGGCCCAGACCGGCCAGATAATGTCCCGCGGCACCGCGGACATCGAGGCCGCCCGCATGTTCCTCAGCGCCGGCCTGCTCAACCTCATCCAGATTTTCCTCGTCGTCTTCGGCGTCGGTTACCTGCTCCTCTCCCTCAACTGGCAGCTCGCCCTCATCACCCTCGCCTTCATGCCGGCCATCCTCTGGCAGACCATCTACATGAGCAACAAGATGCAGCCGGTCTGGATGGCCGTGCAACAGAGGATAGCCTGGCTCGGCACCGTCTTGCAGGAGAGCCTCACCGGCATCAAGATAGTCAAGGCCTACACGCTGGAGGACAAGGAGAACGCCAAGTTCGATACCGGCGCCGTCGAGCTCTACGACCAGCAGATGGCCGCCGCCCGCGTCCAGGCCGTCTACACGCCCATCATGATGCTGCTGCTGGCCATACCCACCGGCATCGTCCTCTGGTACGGCGGCCTCCAGGTCATTGACGGCAACCTGACCATCGGCGGCATCACCCAGTTCATCCTCTATTTGGGGATGCTCTCCGGCTTCGTCTCCCGGCTCGGCAATTTGGCCGCCATGGTCTCCCGCACCATCTCCGCCGGACGCCGCATCTTCGAGGTGCTGGATACCGAGCCCCAGGTCAAAGACAAGCCGGACGCCATTGACCTCCCCCGCGCTCAGGGCGCCGTCGCCTTCGATAACGTCAGCTTCGGCTACGGCAGCACCCCTGTCCTCCGGGAGGTCAGCTTCAATGTCAAACCGGGCCAGCTCGTCGTCCTGCTCGGCGGCTCCGGCAGCGGCAAGACCACCATCACCAACCTCATGTCCCGCTTCTACGATGTCACCGGCGGCAGCATCACGCTGGACGGCACCGATATCCGCGACCTCACCCTCGCCTCGCTCCGCCGTAACATCGGCATCGCCCAGCAGGACGTGTTCCTCTTCTCGGCCACCATCCGGGAGAACATCGCCTACGGCCTGCCCGGCGCCACCCAGGAACAGGTCGAGGAGGCCGCCCGGACCGCCCGCATAGACGATTACATCCGCTCCCTGCCGAACGGCTACGATACGCTGGTGGGTGAGCGCGGCGTGACCCTCTCCGGCGGCGAGAAGCAGCGCATCGTCATCGCCCGCTCCCTGCTCATGGACCCCGCCGTGCTCGTGCTCGACGATTCCACCTCGAGCGTGGACGCCGAGACCGAGCACCTTATCCTCCAGGCGCTGGAACAGCTCATCGCCGGGCGGACCACCTTTGTCATTACCCATCGGCTGACGCTCATCCAGCGGGCTGATCTTATCCTGCTGCTCAAGGACGGCCGCATCGCCGAGCAGGGCACCCACGCGGCGCTCATGGCCCAGAGCGGGCTCTACCGGGAGATCTACACGGAGCAGGCGGCCGCCAACCGGAAATCCGCCGAGGAAGCGGCCATCGAAACGGCCGGGGAGGATGCCGATGTTTAGCGCCCCCGCCCCGGGCGCGGGCCAGCGCCTCCGCAGCGCCGTGGACGAGTCCAACGCGGACGACCTCCTCGGCAAGGTCTATGACAGCGATATCGTCGCCCGGCTCGGCGGCTACATCAAGGGCGTCCGGAAAAGCCTCATCATCGGCGGCCTGGGCGTCCTGCTCCGCACCGTCGCCAACCTCGCCACGCCGCTCATCGTCGCCGAGGCCACCAACCGCATCGTGGCCGGCAACACCGGCGGCCTCACCATTATCATGCTCATCTACCTCGGCGTCATCCTGCTCGTCTGGGGCTCGCAGTACCTGGAGACGCTCCACCTCGCCTTCGCCTCGCAGGGCATCCTCTACCGGATGCGCACCCAGATGTTCGAGCACCTCCACAAGCTCTCGCTGAGCTTCTTCGACCACAACAAGGTCGGCAAGATAATGTCCCGCGTCCAGAACGACGTGGACCAGCTCCAGACGCTCGTCTCCCAGAACTTCGTCATGGTCTCCGTCAACCTGCTGACGCTCATCGGCATCATCGTCATCATGCTCGTCATCAACTGGAAGCTGGCTTTGCTGTCCATGGCCACGCTGCCCCTCCTCATCATCGTCGTCATCATCTGGCAGCGGCGGGCGCGGCGGGCGTTCGTCTGGACCCGGCGGGCCATCGCCGCCGTCAACGACAACCTCCAGGAGAGCATCTCCGGCGTCCGCGTCACCAAGAACATGTCCCGGGAGGCGGAGAACATCCGCCGCTTCGACGAGATCAACAAGGCCAACCTGGACGCCAACAAGAAGGCCGCCTTCCTCCAGGGACTCATTATGCCGGTCACCCAGCTGCTGACGGACAGCTCCTACGTGCTCGTCCTCATCTTCGGCGGTTTCCAGGTGCTCAACGGCACCATGGACGTCGGCTTCCTGCTCGCCTTCCTCCTCTATATCCAGCGCATGTCCCAGCCCGTCCAGCAGCTGGCCACGATGTACACGGACATCCAGCGCTCCATGGCCTCCGGGGCGCGCATCTTCGAGCTGCTGGATGTCACCCCGGACATCGAGGACGCCCCCGATGCCCGGGAGCTCCCGCCCGCCGCGGGCGATATCAGGTTCGACGATGTCCACTTCTCCTACGAGCCCGGCGTCGAGGTACTCCACGGCGTCAGCTTCGCCGCCGCGCCGGGAGAACGGGTCGCCATCGCCGGCCGGACCGGCGCCGGCAAGAGCAGCATCGCGAGCCTCGTCGCCCGCTTCTACGAGGCCACCGTCGGCGCCGTGAGCGTTGACGGCCACGACGTGAAAACGGTGACGCAGCGCTCGCTCCGCCGCCAGATTGGCTTCGTGCCGCAGGACCCCTTCCTCTTCTCCGGCACCATCGAGGACAACATCCGCGACGGCAACCCCGACGCCTCCCGCGACCAGGTAATCGAAGCCGCCAAGGCCGCCGGCGTCCACGAGGTAATAACGAAGCTGGGCAACGGCTACGAGACCACCGTCGGCGAGCGGGGCGGCACTCTGAGCCCCGGCCAGCGCCAGCTCGTCTGCCTCGCCCGCGCCGTGCTCGCCGACCCCCGCATCCTGATTCTCGACGAGGCCACCTCCAACATAGATACCGCCACCGAGCGCGTCCTCCAGGTCTCGCTCGACCGCATCGCCAAGGGCAAGACCTGCCTCATCATCGCCCACCGCCTCTCCACGGTCACCAGCGCCGACCGCATCATCGTCCTCGACCACGGCGCCATCGTCGAGACCGGTTCCCACCGGGAGCTCATGCGCCAGAAGGGGCTCTACTGCCAGATGTTCGAGACCCTCTCCCGCGCCGCGCCGTCGTCGTAGGCCGTCCCGTGTAGTATAATAGGGGCTACCACACCCGCCGCGGAGGGTTCCCACGTGACCGATGCCGTTGCCGCCCCACCCCTGTCCCCGGACCGGCGGCGGTCCGTGGCCTGCTTCTACGTCGTCAACTTCCTCTGGTGGATAAGCCTCTACCTCTACGTGCCCATCTTGCCCCTCTACATCCAGACCACCACGACGAGCCTCGGCACCGTCGGCACCATCCTCTCCGCCTACTCGCTGCCGCAGCTGCTGTTCCGCATCCCCATCGGTATCCTCTCGGACAGGTGGGGCCGCCGCAAGCCGCTCGTAGCGGCCGGCATCGTACTCACTTCGCTCGGCGCGCTGAGCCTCGCCTTGGCGAATACGCCGGGCCTCCTCTACCTGGCCCGCTTCACCACCGGCGTCGGCGCCGCCTTCTGGGTCGTCTTTCCCATCTACTTCACCGCCTACTTCCCGGACGAGGAGAGCGACCGGGGCATCGGTATCATCAATTTCGTGCGGAGCCTGGCCCTCATCGTCGCCACGCCGGGCGGCGGCTTCCTGGCCGAGAAGCTCGGCCTCTCCCAGCCGTTCTACTACGCTGCTTTGCTCGGCATTATCGGTCTGCCCGCCCTGCTGCTGACCAGGGAGAACCGCACCGCCAGCACGCCGGCCTCGTGGGCCGGGTTCCGATCGGTCGCCCTCCAGCCGATGCTCGTCACCGTCTCCGTCATGGCGGTGCTGCTCCAGTTCACCACCTTCGCCAGCGTCTTCGGCTTCACCCCCATCTACGCCACCGGCCTCGGCGCCACGAGCGGCGACCTCGGCCTCATCACCATGATAAATATCGCCGCGTCCGCCTTCGGCTCGCTGTGGGCCGTCCGCGTCCAGCAGCGCATCGGCGACCGCGCTACCGTCCTCCTGAACGCCGCGCTCGTCGGCGCCACCCTGTTCGCCACGCCCTTCATCGCCTCCGTCCACGTGCTGATGGCCGTCCAGCTCGCCTTCGGCTTCGGCAGCGGGGTTCTGGGGACGATGCTGATGGCGCTCGGCATCCGCGGCCTGCCGCGCCGCCAGCAGGCGACCGCGATGGGGGTGTTCCAGGCGGTCTACGCCATCGGCATGATGACCGGCCCGATGATTTCCGGCTTCGTCAGCCGCGGCGGCGACGTGGCCCCGGTCTTCTTCCTCTCCGGGGCGGTCAGCGTCGTCCTGGCGGTCATGGCCTTTTTGCCCGTCTTTGCGCGGCGGGCAGAAGCCTAAACATCGTATTCCGACGCCAGCTCGACCATCCTTGCGTAGAACCGCCGCGCCGGCGTACCCGGTCCCTCGGCGGCGTCCAGCACCCTGTCCACTTCCGGCTGAATGGTCCGCCGCAGCTCCTCGACCTGTTCCGGCGCCAAGGTCGTCACCCGGAACTCCCCGAGCGCCGCGCCGAAGTGCGCGTCGGCATCCCGGCCGCTCTCCCGCGCGAACCAGCACTCCGCTCCCGCCGGCCCCAGCCCGTCTATCACGTCCCGGTAGTCCTGGGGGACGCGGTCCCAGCTCGCCTGTTTCATATACGTGCGCATCGGGTGCATGGTTACGGAGGCCCGCCCGGTCCTGAGGCAGTACGGAGCGGTGCCGTCGCTGAGGTGGAACTGGTGGGCCGGCAGGATGCCGAGCACCGTCGCGTCGAGCGTGCCCTCTTTGAGCCGCCCGGCGATTTCCAGATACGGCACGTGCTCCGGCGCGGCCCCGAGCGCCCGCAGCGCCCCGTCAATAACCGGCAGCGACCGTATCCGCGCCCCCTTGAGGTCAGCGATGGTTCGCACCGGCCCCCACGCTTCGGTCGAGAAAATGGCCATCGGCGCGCCGATGCTCAGCCCCACGATTTTCGTGTCGCTCAGCTCTTCACGCAGCTCGGAGAATTCCTCGTAGAGCTGCGCCAGCACGCGGCTCCCCACCCTGGCGTCCGGGAACAGCAGCGGCAGCTGCACCAGGCCGAGCAGCGGGTATTGCGCCGCCGCGGCCGGCACGTCCCGGACGACGTCGGCGGCCCGGATGAGGGCGGCGTCCTCGCCGCCCGTCGTGGTGAACCGCACCCCGCCCCGCGTCCCCTCCTCCACGGCGGCCATCCACCGGTCAATGATGCCCACGCCGTGCTCGTGGATGTTGTGGAAAACGAGTTCGATAGGTGGTCGCCCTTTGGTTTTCGGCGGCATGGCGGAGTACCCTTTCATCGTGTGATACCCTACAGGCTACCACCGCCGCGCCGCCCTCGGCAAGGGCGTCCGACACGGAAAAGGGAATGGAAAAGAAAACAGGCCGGCCCGCTTGGGGCGCGCCGGCCTCTACCTGCTGAAGAGCTAGCGCTTCATGCCCTTGAGGGCGTCGAGCGCCTGCCTGGCGACGAGCAGCACCTCGATGGCCGGCGCGGTATCGTCCACCGCCGCCATCACCGGCTGCAGGAGCTCGTCGTACTTGCCCCGGTTCATATCGTGCAGAATGTGGTGGGCGGCCCGCCGCAGCGTCAGCGATTTGTCGCCGTGGTCCGCCAGGACGGCGAGCAGCGGCTCGAGCGCCGCCGGGCCGATGCGTATCAGCGCCTCGGAGGCCTGCCACCGCACGTCGAACTCCTTGTCCTCTATCGCCGCCACGAGCGCCTTCACCGCGGACTTGTCCCCTATCTGCCCGAGGGCCTTGGCCGCTTCCCAGCGCACCCAGGACTTCCGGTTGGAAAGCGCCTCTTCGAGGGCGCCAACGGCCCCGGACCCCCGGGAGACGAGCTCCCGCCGCGCCTTCTGGCACTTGATGATGTCGTCGCAGGTCAGGTCCCCGATAAGCGCCTGAATGTTTTCGTCCATGCTCACCCACCCGTTTTTACTGATTATAATACGCTGCGGCGCTTCCGGGCAATCTTGGAGCGTCTCACGAGGCGGCCGGTCAGGCCTTGGCCGGGTGCCGGGTCACCGTACCGGCGGGCGCGTCGCCGAGGCCGCTCGCCCCGTCCCGGATCTCCAGCACGATGGCCGTGCCCTGCCCCGGCTCCGAGTGGACCGTCACCGTCCCGCCGACGAGCTGCGCCCGCTCCTGCATCCCGGTCAGCCCCAGCTTGCCGGCGGTCCGCGCCAGGTCGCCGAGCTGGTCCGGCAGCTCGAACCCCTGCCCGTTGTCCCGGACGGTCAGCCGCACCAGGCCGTCGAGGAACTCCAGCGTGATGCTCACCTCGGTGGCCCGGGCGTGCCGCCAGACGTTGCGGAGCGCCTCCTGGCAGATGCGGAAGACGGCGATGGCCGCCTCCTCGGTGAGGATGCGTTCCTTGCCGGTCGTCGTCACCTTGGTGGCGATGTCGGAGTGCTCGTTGAGCGTCGTGCCGAGCCACTCCAGCGCCGGGATGAGCCCGAGCTGGTCGAGCGCCGCCGGGCGGAGGTCCTGGCTCAGCCGCCGCACCCCCCGGACGATACCGTCAATGCGCCGGTGCCAGAGCTCCTCCAGCCGCGTCCTGACCTCTTCCGGCAGCGCCTCGTTCCCGGCTACTTCCTCGTCGAGGTCCCGCGACAGCACCACCAGCGCCTGGATGGTATCGTCGTGGAGCTCGTGGGAGATGCGCTTGCGCTCCTCCTCCTGGGCCCGGGTGGCCTCCTGGAGGTAGAACCGCAGGTTCTGCTGGGCCAGCTTGAGCTCGTCCATCGTCTTCAGCTGCCGCTCGTGGGCCCGTTTCAGCTCGTCGCGGTAGGCCCGCTCCTTGCGCAGCGAGGCGAAGCTCAGCGCCAGCACGTTGCCGATGACGAACACGGAGACCGTCTCCACCAGGGCGTCCAGCGGCTCGTTGGAGAGCAGGAACACCCGCGGCAGCATCAGGCCGAGCGTCACCAGCGAGGTCACGAACGCCCCCCGCCAGGAGAAGTAGAACCCCGCCCAGATCACCGGCGCCAGGTAGAGGATGCGCTCCAGCGTGTGCCGGTCGAGCCCCAGGTCCCGGAACGCCTGCGGAAACATCGTCGCGTAGGCGGGCGAATCGCTGTAGTAGACGAAGGTCACCACCGCCGTGGCGACGATGGCGAGCCAGAAGTCCCACCGCGCCACCAGCCGCCGGTACCGCTCGCTGCCGTTGAAAACAGACACGGCGTTATCCTCTCGTACCCGGGTCGGGCGCCTCCTCTTCGAGCGTCACCCAGCCCCGGCGCAGGCCGCAGACCACCGCCTCGGTGCGGGAACCCACGTTGAGCTTGTTGAAGATGTGGCCGAGGTGGGCCTGGATGGTGTGGAGGCTCAGCACGAGCCGGTCCGCGATTTCCTGGTTGCTCAGGCCCCAGGTGCACATCTGGAGCACTTCCCGCTCGCGCTCGGTCAGGATATCGTCCGGCGGCGCCCGGTGCACCGGGGCGGCCGCCGCCGTGAAGCGGTTGAGCACCTTCCGGGCGATGGACGGGTGCAAAACGGACTCGCCGGCGTGGACCTGCCGCACCGCCTCCACCAGCTCCCGTCCGCGGATGCTCTTCAAGAGGTAGCCGGCCGCCCCCGCTTCCAGCAGCCCGAAGACGAACTGGTCGTCGTCGAAGGCGGTCAGAATGAGCACCGCCACGGACGGGTAGCGCTGCTTGATCTGGCGGGTCGCTTCCAGGCCGTTGACGCCCGGCATGGCGATGTCGATGATGGCCACGTCCGGCAGGGACGCCCCGGTCATCCGCACCGCCTCCTCCCCGTCGGACGCCTCGGCCACGACGGTGAAGTCCGGCTCGTGCTCCAGGATTTTCCGCGTCCCTTCCCGGACGACGGCGTGGTCGTCGGCAATCAGGATCTTGATGGTTTCCAATTGGCCCCTCCGGGCGCCGTTACCCCTACTATCATACACCCCTTCGTCAAACGCTTCATCGTTGTTTTCACCTACGGCCCGTTCACCGGAATCGGTCGTTCTCACTAGCTGGGCCGGAACCGGATTAGTTATCCCGTCGGACGCCGTTTAGTTATCCCGCCGGACGCCACCCGCCCCGCCCGGTGCTAGATTGAAAGTGACCGTAAAAACCGGAACGAGGAGAAAAACCTATGGAATGGCCGCTCATACTGGCTCTGGCGCTCCTGGTACCCTGCGTCCTCATGCCCGCCTTCTTCGTCTGGTACCTCAACCGCGGCGGCGTCACCGTCTCCATTCGCTTCGCGCGGGAGAAACGCCCCAGAACCGTCGCCGTCGGTGAGGAAGGAGAGGACGATACCACCCAGTTCGAGGCCGTGCTCCTCGAGGACCTGGAACGCTACCTGAGGCACAATCCTCCCGTCCGAGAATAAAGGAGGATACACAATGGACTGGCAGATTATAGTCGCCCTGGTCATCGCCATCCCGATCATCCTGTTCCCGGTGGCCTTCGTCTGGTACCTGAACTTCGATACCGTCGTCGCCGCGGTGCGGGAATGGCGCCGCACCCACTTCGGCTCGGGCCGCCGGACCACCACCGCCACCGAACCGACCGAAAAGAAAGGGGGATAACTACCATGGAATGGCCAATCATCGTCGCGCTCTGCATCGGAATCCCGTTCCTCATCCTGCCGGCGGGCTTCGCCTGGTTCGTCCTCGTTTCGAGCCTGTACCGGTCCTGGAGAGACACCCGGCATCGGACCGCCCGGACGACCCGGCGGTCCACCCTCGACGGCATTGTCCGGGGGTTCACGCTGGAGTAACGCGGGTCGCTACCCTGAAAGGGGGTGCCCTATGGCTCTGATAATGGTACTCATCGCTGGAATGCTCGCCTTCTCCCTCACGGCCACGCTCCTGATGCTCCTGTGGCAGGCGGGGGCCCGCTTGGTCCGCTACGTCAAAGCCCAGCGCCGCGTCCACCACGAGCTCATCGAGCCCCGGTAGACTGACGTCCGTCGCCGCCGCGCCCCGGACCGGCGCGGCGGTGGCAGAAAGGAGGCCCCATGCCGATAGCCGTTCTCCATGACGCCACCAAGTGCCTGGGCTGCGGACAGTGCGCCCAGGCCTGCGCCGAGGCTCACAACCCCGGTTCCTCTGACTTCCTCGGCGTGAAGTCCAGCCCCGTCCCCCTCACCCCCACCACCTGGACGCGGGTGCGCTACAGGGACGTGGACTACAACGGCAAGTCGCTCCGGGTCGCCAGCAAGATACAGTGCATGCACTGCCTGGAGCCCGCCTGCGCCACGGCCTGTCCGGTGGGCGCGCTCCAGAAGACCGATGCCGGCCCGGTCATCTACGACCAGAGCAAGTGCTTCGGCTGCCGCTACTGCATCGTCGCCTGCCCGTTCGGCATCCCCGCCTACGAGTGGGGCAGCCCCGTGCCCTGGGTCCGCAAGTGTGATTTATGCGCCGATAGACTGGCCGTCGGCCTCAAGCCCGCCTGCGTGGAGGCCTGCCCCACCGGCGCCCTGACCTTCGGGGAAGACCGCGAGGATCTCCTCCTCGAGGCCGGCCTCCGCATCGCCCACGAGCCGGACCGCTACGTCCACCACATCTACGGGGAAAAGGAGCTCGGCGGCACGTCCTGGCTCTATATCTCCCCGGTGCCCTTCGAGATGCTCGGCTTCCCCACCCTCGGCAAGGGCCCCGTCACTACCAACGTGGAACGCGCCGTCGGCGCCGTGCCGCCCGCCCTGCTCGGCGTGGCCGCCGTCATGTCCGGCGTCTACTGGGTATTTAAACGCAAGGAACGCCTCGCCGGTGAGGCCGCCGAAGAGAGAAAAACGACGTAGGTGTAGCTATGTTGCAGCACAAACGGACTATCCCCTGGGGCACCCTCGTCCTGACCGCCCTCGTCGTGGTCGGGCTGGGGGTCATCATCTACCGGTTCATCTACGGGCTCGGCGCCATTTCCAACCTCTCGGACGGCCGCGCCTGGGGCCTCTGGATAAGTTTCGACCTCTACTGCGGCGTGGCCCTGGCCGCCGGCGGCTTCACGCTGGCCGGCGCCGTCTACGTCTTCAAGCTCAAGCAGTACCGCCCCGTCGTCCGCCCCGCCGTCCTCACCGCCTTCCTCGGCTACACCCTCGTCATTCTGGCGCTGCTGGTGGACCTCGGCCAGCCGTGGTATATCTGGCACATCATCATCAACTGGAACGTCCACTCGCCCCTCTTCGAGGTCGGCCTCTGCGTGATGAGCTACACCTTCGTGCTGGCGCTGGAGTTCAGCCCGGCCGTCTTCGAGAAGTTCAACTGGCACGTGCCGCTGAAAATCATCCGCAGCATCCAGATACCCCTCGTCATCGCCGGCGTCGTGCTCTCCACCCTCCACCAGTCCTCGCTCGGCTCCATGCTCCTCATGATGCCGACCGCCCTCCACCCGCTGTGGTACACCCCGGCCCTGCCCATCCTGTTCTTCGTCTCCGCTGTCGCCGTCGGCCCGGCCATGGTCATCTTCGAGTCCACCCTCACCACCCGCATCTTCGGCCACCGGCTGGAGACGGACGTCCTCGGCGGGCTGGCCCGGGCCATCCCCTACATTCTGGGAATTTACCTCGTCGTCAAGCTGGCGACGCTGGCCGCCGCCGGCGACCTCGGCCTCATCTTCACCGCCGGCCACTACAGCGTCCTCTGGTGGACCGAGATCGTGATCGGCGTCCTGGCGCCCATGTGGCTCTTCTCGCTCCCGGCCGTCCGCCAGAGCCGCCGCGCCGTGTTCTGGACCGCCCTGCTCGTCATCGCCGGCCTGATGCTCAACCGCTTCAATGTCAGCATGCTGGCGATGGGTATGCGCCCCGGCTACAGCTACTTCCCGCACTGGATGGAGTTCGCCGTGTCGGTCGGGCTGGTGGCGGACGGCCTGCTCGTCGTCTGGCTGGCCCACAAGCTGCTGCCCATCACCGGCGGTGCCGGGACCGGGCACGGCCCGGCCGCCTGAGATTGCTCGCCGCGGGAGGTGGTGAGACGTATGAAAAAGAGACTAACGAAATGCTTCGCCGTACCGATAATGCTGGCGGTCTGCTCCCTCTTCTACTACTTCGGGGAGCTCATTGACTGGGCCGCCTGGGACGCCCTGCGCCGCGATTTCTTCTACGGCATCCATGACGTCCACCGGCTCCTCTTCCTGGTGCCCATCGTCTACGCCGCCTACTGCGGCCGCGTCCGCGGGGCCGTCATCGTCACCCTGGTGGCCTTCCTTATCTTTCTGCCCCGGGCCTTCTTCGTCTCTCCCTACCCGGACGCCCTCCTCCGCATGGGCCTCTTCACCGTGTTCGCCGGGGTGCTCGGCGTGCTCGTCGGCCAGCTCCGCAACGAGTGCGAACGCCGCCAGGACCTCGAACGCCGGCTGGCGGAGCACCCTCACCCGGGGACCGTCGCGGGCGGACGCCATGAGTAGCGACTGGCTGCTGCGCATCGTCCTCTTCAGCGTCATCCACTGGGCCCTCGCCGGCCTCATGATGACGGACCTGCTGGCCCGCCGCCGCGTCCTCGGGGGACGCAAGACGCCCTGGCTGGCCCTCGTTATGCTGGTGCCGGGCTTCGGTTCGCTCGCCTACCTGCTCTTCCACCCGGACATCCTCCACCCGGACCACGACGCGGACCGCCCCCGCGCCGGGCGCGACCGCCGCTAGCCGCCTCACGTCGGCAGCAGGTCAATGCCGAACCGCTTGAGGATGACCCAGACGAGGAAGATGAGAATAACGAGACACGAGACTGCGAACGCCGCGTAGAAATAGTACTTGATGAACTGCTGCTGCCGCCGCAGCTTTTCCCGGTTGAACCACATGACGAAGAGGCCGGAGAGCGCGCCCGCTACGGCACAGATGACGACTACCCGGACGACCAGATCGTAGTCCAACCGACGTTTCCTCGCGGCCACGCCGCGGTCACCTCGCCGCGGCCAAGCCGATTATACACCCCCGCTCCCCGTGGGACAAGACGCCGTTTTGGATTTGCCGCCCGTTTGCGCTACAATAGCGGCGAACGGTAGCGCACTCAGTTCACCAATCAACGGGCGGCCCGTCCGCCGAGGAGAGAGAACATGGACGATTTCATGGACCGCGTCCACCCGGAGCTGAAAGAAGCCCTCGAGATGATGTCCCGCATGCCCCGCGTTGACCTCAACGATATTCAGGCCCTCCGCGATAACCCCATGAGTATGCCCGTCCCGGAGATCCGCCTCCCCGGCATCGAGACCATCACCACCGAGACCCGTCTCGTCCCCGGCCCGGCGGGCGCGCCGGACGTCGCCGTCGAGATCTACGCCCCGCCCCGCCAGGCCGTGCCGCTGCCCGGCCTGCTCTGGATTCACGGCGGCGGCTACGTCGTCGGCAGCGCCGCGCTCGATGCCCCCATCGCCCGGCGCATGGCCCTCGTCGCTTCCTGCGTCATCGTCTCCGTCGAGTACCGCCTCGCCCCGGAAAACCCCTTCCCCGCCCCGGTCGAGGACTGCTACGCCGCCCTGCGCTGGATGGCCGCCAACGCCGACGAGCTGGGCGTGGACAGGGACCGGCTCGCGGTCGGCGGCGCCAGCGCCGGCGGCGGACTGGCGGCCGGGCTGGCCCTCCTCGCCCGCGACCGCGCCGAGGTGGACCTCAAGTACCAGCTCCTCATCTACCCCATGATTGACGACTGCAACGTCATCCCCGCCGGCGAGACCGTCCGCGACGCCCCCCTGTGGAACCGCGAGAACAACAGGATTGGCTGGCGCTCCTATCTGGGACAGGAGCCGGGCGGCGAGGGCGTCTCTCCCTACGCCTCGGCCTGCCGGTCGCAAAATGTGAAAGGACTGCCGCCCGCCTACCTCGCCGTCGGCGAGATGGACCTCTTCTGCGGCGAGAATATCCGCTACGCGGAACGCTTGATGGAAGCCGGGATTCTGACGGAGCTCCACGTGTACCCGGGGGCCTTCCACGCCTTCGATAACATCGCCCCGGAATCATCCATCGGTATGCGCTTCACCAATGACTACCTGTCCGCCCTGCGGGAGGCGTTCCACGCCTGCAGGTAGCGGTGGCTAGACGAGCTCGTAGCCGAGCTCGAACCAGCGCGGGATGCCGCCGCTCAGGGCCCTGACCTTGTCGCGGTCGAACCGCTGGTCTATCATCTCCTGCGCCAGACTGGCGCTGATGCCGTCGTCCAGTCAATCGCAGTAGATGACGACGAGCCGGTCCCCCGGCAGCGAAGCCAGCAGCATCTCCCGCTCCATCGGGTCGCCGCCTTCTTCGTAGGGGATGTTGACCGCCCCCGGGATGCGTCCCCGCGCGTAGCTGTTGCGGTGCCGCGTGTCAATGATAATCGGCCGCTCGTTGTTGTCGAGGCGCTCCCTGAGCTCTTCGCAGCTGATTTTCAGGATTTCGTCGTTCCCCATCTCGCCGTTCCTTTACCGCCAGTCGTCCACCCTGACGCCCTTGCCGAGCCGGAAATCCGTGATGTACCACAGGTTGTTCGTCTGGCCGCCCACCACTACCGTGTTGATGGCCCGGCTGTTGATGTAGGGAGCGATGAGCTCCTCCGGCGGCACCCTCTGCCAGCCCGCGTAGGGCTCCATGCCGTGCTCGCCGAAGCTCCAGCCGAACGTGGCGATGATGCCGTTGCCCCAGTACTGCTGCGCCGGTATCTTCACGTTGGCCGCCAGCCACTCGCCCAGGCTCTCCTTGGTGGCGAACCCCTGCTGGTCGTGGAGCATCGCGGCCACGAGCGGGTCGGCCATCAGCAGCGCCGCCGAGCCGGAGCCGGAGAGCGCCCGCATGTAGTCCCGTATCAGGAGCTGCGGCGGGTAGGAGAGCTGCACCTCCCCGACGCTCGAAATCATGGACCACCCCGTCCCCAGCGTCACCACGCTGTCATCCGCCCTGTAGCCGAACTGCACGTGGATGGGCTCCCAGCCCTCCGGCAGCTCTTCCTCGTTCTCGGCGAAGCAGACGTTGTTGTAGTGGAGGTTGGTGCCGAGCGAGCTGAAGGCCGTCGTCCCGGCGTGCAGGTTGCCGGCCGTCTTGGAGAGCAGCGTGAAGCACCGCCCGATGACGGCGTTGGCCTCGTTGTGCGGGCCGAGGGCGTGGATGCCGGCGTTCATGCCGAGTTCTTTCCGCACCGGCCCGTTGACGATGATCATGTTGGACATGGACGTCGTCGAGTTGCCGAGCGGCGCCATCGTGGACAGCGCCAGAATGACCGGCAAATGCTGCGGCTTGGCCCCAGCCATCACCGCGCAGACGGCCACCTTCTCCACCGTCATCTGCCGCGCCCCGCCGGGCCACGTGAGCGTCTTGACGACCTCGTCCGGCTTATGGCTGGTGCCCTTCAGCATCTCGGCCACCCGCTCCTCGGTCGGCAAGACCACCGGCAGGTAGTCGGTCCAGTCCTTCGCCTTGAAGAGTTCCTGCAGGTTCTCCGCCGTGTCCGGCGGCAGCAGCCGCGGCTCCACCGCCGGGCCCGCCGGCCGGCCGGTCATCTGCTCCTCGTCCGAGAGGGGCGTGGTGAGCGCGCTGACGAGCTCGTCCAGGATCGGCGCGCCGCTCAGCGGGTCGTTCCCGTCAACGTACTGCTCGTGTACCTCCCGCGGCATCCCGGCGATGGGCAGCGGGAACACCGTGAAGCGGAGCGGCATCCCGGTATTGTAGAGCCGGTCGTAGGTCTGGATGTACTCTCCCACGTTCTCCCCGGTGCAGGGCGCCGTGGGCACGCCCATCTTTTCCAGCGTCACGGCGAAGCGGCTCACGGCCGCCGCGCAGGCGTCTCAGCAGCTTATCCCGAGGATGGCCGCGTCGCCCTTTTCCTTGATTTCATCCCACAGCTCCGGGTCGTCGGCGGCGAAGAAGCCGTTTTTCCTCACCACCTTCGTGGTGACGCCGGGGAAGCGTGCGGTCAAACGTTCCGCCACTATCTGGAAGACGTCGTAGGCCGCCTCCGGCCCGCCCCAGCCGATGTCCACCAGGTAGACCGTTTTCCCTTCCAGGCTCCGGAAGGTTCGCGGCGCCAGCGGCACCCGCTCCGCCGTGATGTTGGTGCAGGCGGGGTTCAATACCTCGACCAGTTTCGTGGGTTCGGTCATGTGGCCCTCCTTCGGGTACCGGCCCGCCTCAGGCGGGCTGGCGGTACCAGCCGTACTCGTTGACCGCTTCCGCCATCGCCTTGAGGTTCTCCAGCTTGGGGTTCTCCGCGCCCGCCCCGGGGCAGAGCACGTAGCCGCCGCCGTCCTTGCAGGTCTCGATGACGTTCCGGCAGTACTCCTTCACCTTCTCCGGCGTGGACGTGACGAGCAGCGAGGTCGGCACGTTGCCCTGGATGCAGCAGTCCTTGCCGAGGATCTCCTTGGCCTTGGCCATGTCCGTCTGGTCGAACCGCCACGTCACCGCCCCCTTGGGGAACTGGTTGACGTGTTCGAGCCGCGTGTTGTAGCCCCCCTCCGCGAACAGGCTCTGGATGAGCCCTTCCTTGATGAAGGCGTCCATCACCTTCTTGAACGGCGGCCAGTAGAACGTGTCGAACTGCTGCTGGGACATCCAGCCGTCCGCCCCCTTGTGGAGCGGGTAGCCCACCAGGTACATGTTGTCAATGTTCGGGTTCTCCAGCATGTTGGAGATGGTGACCTCCGCGATGACGTCCAGCGCCGCCAGCAGCTTCTTGGGCCGCCGGAACATGTCTTTCATGATGTTGGTCGTGCCGCGCAGCGTGTCGCCGAGGACGTCGAACGGCGCGAAGCACAGCGTCCCGAAGCTCGCCGCGAAGCCGTGGGCCGCCGCCTTCCCGAAGTACGGCATGGCGGCCGCCTGCGCCCGGCCGAACGCCTCGCCGGCCTTGATGAACGTCCGGAACATCTCCTGCACCGGCGGCTGGGAGAACGGCCCGAGCGTGTTTATCTGCACGTTCTCGATGATGTTCGTCAGCGGCTGGAACAGCTTGAACGGCTGGAAGGCCCCCACCACCCGCGGCAGGTACGTGCGCAGCCAGAAGTCGGAGGGGTCGCGGATGAGATCGTCGTACTCGTCGGCCGTCATGTACTCGCCCTCGATGAACTGCCACCCGCCGGCGTTGTCCGACAGGCCGTGCCCCGGCCACGCGTAGAGCTTGTAGTCGAGCGCCTCCATGAACTGCCCGGAAACCTGTATCGGCAGCGAGAACGCCTCGATGTCCTCGGCGTACTCCTCGTTGAACTTCATCGCCGCCTCGAACGCCTTCTCCGGCTCGTAGAAGCTGGCCCGCGGGCTCAGCCCGGCCATCGTCAGCGGCAGGTTGCCCGGCATCGCGCTGAGCGGTACCCGGTCCGGCTCCCGCACGTTGTACACGTCAATGAGCCGGTTGACGCGCGTCTGGTAGTTCTTCTCCGCCTCCGGACTGACGAACTGCACGTGCTGCCCGGAGTTGCGGAAGTTTCCGAGCCGCCACGCCCGCCGTTCCTCCGGCGTCATCTCGGCCCAGTTCTGGGGTTTGGTAGGCATAGCTTGTGTCTATCTCCTTTTTCGTTCGCTCCGCCGTCCTCCCCGCTGCCACAGGGAACAGGTATCCCCTTGGCGGTGAAATCCGGGGAATCCGGCAGATTACAACGATGGTAGCAGGTATCACCGGGAAACTCAAATCATCCCCGCGCCGCTTGTCCCGCTCACCCCTATCGTTTACAATAAGAGGAAATTTTCCGCTCGAAGGGGAACCCCGCCCATGCCGGCGACCATGACGCCACGGGAACGTATACTGGCGGCCATTGACCGCCGCCCCACCGACCGCGTGCCCACCTCCCTCGTGCTCAGCTACGTTTCCGCCCGCCTCCACGGCGTCCCCATCGCCGATATCGTCGCCGACCCGGCGCGCTTTCTGGAGCTGAAGCAGCAGACCTTCGAGGAGCTCGGCGGCAGCGACATGATTAACCTCATGCCCGCCTGCCTCGGCAACTCCCCGGAAGGCTTCAAGTTCATGCCGGTCAAGGTCAGGATGCCCGGGGTGGAGCTGCCGCCGGACGTGATTCCCCAGTACGACGAGGTCGAGCTCATGACCGCGGAGGACTACCCCTGCCTCATCGAAAAGGGCTGGTACCGCTTCGTCGAGGACGTCCTCCTGCCGCGCGTCTTCACCGGCCCGCCCGGGAAACCCCGGCCCCCCGTGGACGATGCGCGGTTCCGCCGCTGGTACGAGGAGCGGGACGTCTTCGTCATGCCCGGCAACCCCATCATTCTCCCCTTCGAGGTCCTCTCCTTCGCCCGCTCCTTCGAGAAGTTCCTGCTGGACCTCTACCGCCGCCCGGACGTGGTGACCGCCGCCCTCGAGGCCGTCATGCCGGACGTGCTGGAAACGGTGCTCGCCGGGATTGATGACACCACCCGCGCCGTGACCCTCCCCGCCAACCGCGAGTCGTCCGGCTTCATCTCGCCGCAGTTCTTCGAGAAGTTCGCCTTCCCCCAGCTCCTCATGGTGGTGGAGATGATGGTCGAGCGCGGCCTCACCGTCTTTTTCCACCTCGACCAGGACTGGACCAGGGTGCTCCCCTACTTTCAGCAGTTCCCCAAAGACGGCCGCTACGTCCTCCACTTCGATAGCATGACCGATATCTTCAAGGCCAAGGAGCTTCTGGGCGACCGCATGTGTCTCATGGGCGACGTGCCGGCGCGCCTGCTCAGCCTCGGCACCCCCGCCCGGGTGGAGGCCTACTGCCGGCGCCTCATTGACGAGGTCGGCCGGGACGGCGGCTTCATCCTCGGGGCCGGCTGAGAGGAGCCGGTTGACGCTCGGTTCGAGAACGTCAAGACCATGCTCGATATCGCCCGCACCTGCCACCCCTAGGCCCGCCCCGGACAAAGAAATTTCCCCGACCTCCGTTGCCGTTACGGAGGCCGGGGAAATGGGGGTGGGGGAGACCCGATTACCTTAAGTGTTCGGGGGACTGCGCCGGTTCAATCCCGGCCGTTCATGTCTTGTCCTTCTTGTTGTCCTTGTCCTGGCCGTTGTTGTTCTTGTCTTCACTCTGGCCGTTAGCATTCGCCTGGCCGTTGTTGACGTTCTTGTCCTGGTTCTGGCCGTTGGCGTTCGCCTGGCCATTATTGCTCTTGTCGTCACTCTGGCCGTTGGCCTGGCCGTTGTTGCTCTTGTCCACGCTCTGGCCGTTGGCCTGGCCGTTGTTGCTCTTGTCCACGCTCTGGCCGTTGGCCTGGCCATTGTTGCTCTTGTCCTCGCTCTGGCCGTTGGCGTTGGCCTGGCCGTTGTTGCTCTTGTCCACGCTCTGGCCGTTGGCCTGGCCATTGGTGCTCTTGTCCTCGCTCTGGCCGTTGGCCTGGCCGTTGTTGGCCTTGTCCTCGCTCTGGCCATTGGCGTTCGCCTGGCCGTTGTTGCTCTTGTCCACACTCTGGCCGTTGGCGTTCGCCTGGCCGTTGTTGCCGTTATTGGTGGTGCCCTCATCGGGCACTTCGAGGCCGAGCCGCGCGCCCTGCTGCGGTTGGTCGCCCAGCAGGTCTACCGTGCGCGGCGTCATCGGGGCTTCATCATCGGGCACGCTCATGGCTACCGGGACGGTCGGGGTGAAACCGGGTTTGACGATGGTCTTCTTCCCCACCGGGACGTAGACCTCCTCGCCCTCGCCCGCCACGCTGACGAGACCTTCCGCCGTTTCCACCTTGGTCTGGCCGTTATTGTCCACCTGGGTCAGGAAACGGGTGCCGCGCACCAGCGCCACCGCGCTCGGCGTGTGGATTTCGTACCGCGAATACCGGTCTATCATCTTGGTGACGTGGCTCCAGGTATCGCCCGCCAGCTGCGTCAGGGTGATGGCGATGGCGCCGTTGTCCGCCTCGCTTACCTCGGTAATCACGACCGTGGTGCTGCCTTCGAGCTGCAGTTCGCTGCCCTCGAAGAAGGTCAGCACCGCGCTGCCGCCCTCGGAAGTGCTCACCGTCGTGCCGGCGTCGAGCGTCATGCCGTTGATGCCCGGCGAGGCCGCCGTGGCCTCCGGCGTCCGGATGTTGACCGCCCCGCTCAGAACGGTGAGGGTGCACTGGCTCGCCAGGCTCTCGGTGAGCGCCGGGGCCTGCGTCTGGAACGCCCCGACACCGAGCGTCACGGCGACGACCGCTGCCATCACCGCGAAGGTGGCCAGGCTCTTCATCACCGTCGGGCCGACGATGGAAAGGTGCGAAAACGCCCGCGAGAGCGTCTCGAAGATGGCGAAGCCATCGTGCCGCGGGGCCGGCAGCGGCTGCGTCTGCTGGAGGCGCGCCATGAGCCGCCCCCGGGCGGACCGGCGGAATTCCTCGGAAGGCTCCGCCCGCTCGGCTTGCGTCAGGTACTCCGCGGTGTAGAGCAGCGGGGCCACGTCTTCACCGGCTCCGCCGCTCAGTGCGATGCAAGTCTCGACCATCTTGCCCTGCTGCAGGCCGTTGACTCCTTCGTCCAGGACGTTGGCTATCGGTTTTTTCATGGCTGCACCTGCCCTCTCCGGACCTTTTCGCGCATCTTGGTCAAGGCCCTCATTTGCAGGATTCGGATAGCTTGCTCGCTCTTGTTGAGGATTCGGCTGATTTCAGCGTTATTGAACCCTTCGATGAACTTGAGTATCAGGACCTGTCGCTGCCCCTCCGGCAGCTCGGCTACCATGCCCGCCAGCTCCTCGGCCTCGTCGCTCAGGCGGCCGGCGAGGTCGGGGCTGTCGAGGTTTGAAATATCGTCCAGGTCAATGGTCTGGATGGCCTTGTGGGACTTCAGCGTGTCCACGACCTGGTTGTGGGCGATGCGGTAGAGCCAGGCGGAGAACGTGTCGCCGTGCCCCTTGCAGGTGGCGATCTGCTTCCAGGCCTTCATGAAAACGGTTTCCGTAATGTCTTCGGCGGTCATCCGGTCCTTCACCTGGTAGTAGGCGTAGCGGTATATCTTGTCGAGGAACATCTCGTACAGCTGCCCGAAGGCGCTGAAGTTGCCGCTGGCCGCCTGGTCCACGAGTAGCATAACCTCGCTTTTCCTTCTTCCCGGCGGTGGTGCCGCTTGGGGCCGGGTGCTTGGTTCTCCATTAGTAGTACGTTTGGGGTGCTTCATTTGTTACACCATCGGCCGTTTGTTTACGGAATGTTTACACCCTCCCCGTTTTCCCGCACCTCGTAGACCGCCAGCGGCTGGTGCCGCCCTTTCAGCATTTTCTCGCCCACCTTCTCCAGGGCAAAGCGGCCGTTCACCCGCCGGTACGTCTCCTGGCTGGTCCAGACGCGGTTGCCCGGCGCCTCGTTGGAAAGCCGGGACGCCGTGTTGACCACATCACCGAACACGGAGTACTCCATGCGGTCCCGGGTGCCTATCGTCCCCACGTAGGCCACCCCCGTCATCACGCCGATGCCGAATTCCATCGCCAGCCCCACCGCCCCGCTCTCCCGCACCTCGCGGACGGCCCGCTGGCAGGTCAGCGCCGCCCGCACCGCCCGCGCGGCGTGGTCGTCCTCCTCCACCGGCGCGTTCCAGATGGCCAGCAGCCCGTCCCCGGTGAACTTGTTGATGATGCCGCCGTGGTGCTGTATCGCGGCTATCATGGCCTTCATGTAGAGGTCGAGCGATCGGAAGACCGTTTCCGGCGCGTTGCTCTCCATGAGGCCCGTGTAGTGGCGGGCGTCAACGTACAGCGCTGTGATGTCGCGGCTGACGCCCTGCAAATCGAGCGCGTCCTGCCGCTGCGCCGTCAGTATCTTGCCGGCTATCTCCGGCGAGACGTACCGCCCGAAGGTCTGCGTAATATCCCGCTTCTCCGCCCGCTCGCACACCACCTGCATCACGTTCACCGCCGCTCCCGCCGCGGCTACCGCCAGCGGTGGGAACAGCAGGTCCATCATCACGCCCTGGTGGAACCCGACGCCGGCCGTCACCAGGTAGACGATGACCAGCCCCGCCGCCGCCGCGATGGCCCACGGGATGCGGAGCTTCTGGACGAACGTCCCGGCGAGCAGCGCCAGGAAGACGATGACGAGCAGGTCGCCCCACATCGGCACCGGGTGGAGAAACCGGGCGGTCAGCACCGTCTCCATCGCCGCCGCGTGGAGCTCCACGCCGCGCATCACCTCGCCGAGCGGCGTCCAGAAGGTATCGCCGAGACCGGTCGCCGTCACCCCGATGAGCACTATCTTGCCCCGGAAGACCTCCGGCCCCGCCGTCCCCGCCAGCACGTCGCTGTAGGAAACCTCGGTGAACCGCGTCAGGCCCTCTACCTCGTCCCCGTAGTTGATGAGCATGTTCCCGTAGGCGTCCACCGGGATGCTCCGGCCCGCCAGCGGCACCGTGCCGTTCGCTATCGGCCCGTCGGTGACCTGCGGGCGGCGCAGGTAGCTGGCTACCGATGCCAGCGCCAGCGACGGCTGGGGGGCTTCCCCGCTGCCGAGGTAGAGCGGCACCCGCCGGACGATGCCGTCCTCGTCCGGCAGCATGACGGCGTGACCCAGCGTCAGCGCCGGCTCCTTCAGCGTGTCGCACGGCTCGATGCGGTCCTCCAGGGAGATGCTCCGTCCCGCCGCCGTCGTCCCGTAGGTCACCCGCGAGTACCCGTAGGGCAGGATGACGTTCCCGGCCTCCGCTATCGCCGCCGCCAAGGCCCCGTCGCTCGGCGTCGTTTCGCTGAAGAGGATATCGAAGACGATGAGCCGCGCCCCGTCCGCCTTCAGATCGTCCACCAGAGAGGCGTGGTAGGTGCGCGGCCACGAGGAGAACTCGCCGAGCTCGGTCAGGGAATGGTCGTCAATGGCCACGATGACGATGTCACCGGCGGCCGGCGTGTCGCGCTGGACCGCCGCCGCCTTGAAAAGCTGGTCGCTCAGCAGGGTGCGCACGCCGTGGAAAACGTCGAGTCCCGCCGCCAGGCAGACGACGAGCGAGATAGCCAGAGCTGCCGCCAGCCCGCTGAGCATCCGGTGTTTTCTAACGATAGGCCAAAGCCCCATGGTCTCACGGCCCGGGGTTCTCTCTATGGTCGGGTACGGCTCCCCCGGCCTGTGCCACCATCATAGGCTCCGTCCGGTTAACACCCTGTAAATAAGGTAGTCGAGAATATAAACGATGCGTAAATGTCACCAAAAAGAGAGGCCCCGCTGCCTCTCCGGGAGCAGCGGGGCTTCGTGAGAACCTTGGTTGGCCGGTCGCCTACCGGTAGGTGCCGGTCAGGACCATCGGCCCGGCCAGCGTGTACCCGATCCAGTCGAGATTGGCGAAGCCGAAGCCGTTGGCGCTGATGCCGGCGAAGTCCGTGCCGGGCGCGCCGGACAGCGAGAACGTCGCCGAATCGTAGATCTTCGTGTAGATGATTTGCCCGGTCAGCGGGTCCATCGAGACGTCCCCGCGGATGAAGGCGGAATAGGTGCCGCCCATCACCGGGGTGGCGCCGTCAAAGACCGTAACCGTCCCCGTGGCCGTGCCGGTAATCTTCATCGTGTTCAGGTTGATGAAGGTCCGGGACTGGTGGTCGAACAGGATGGTGAATCCCTGTATCGCCGGCCAGCCGTTGCTGGAAAGGATGGTGCCGGCCACCTGTTCCCCGATCGTGTTGACATATATATACGAGCTCCCGATCGGATAGGGATGTACCTCGCCCGGATTGGACACGTACACCTGCGCGTTGGCCACGAATGCGGTCTGCGTACGCCACCCGCCCCACGCCAGCGCCGGCGTCGGGACGGCCAGGACGATGACCGTGACGAGCAGTAGCATGAGAACCAGTAGTTTCTTCATTTCACCAAATTTCCTCCTTCGTTCGGTGACACGGTAGCATTATAGGGGCCGTCAATAAAGATAACCCTAATGAACATAAAAGAAAAGTAAAGATATCATAAAGAAATCATAAAGAGTAGCCTTCACAACGAAAAAATCACCGTTTCACCACCATTCGCCACGTACCCCTTACCCATGCCGCCCGCCCCGCCCCGTAAAATATGGTAAGGTTGCTACTGAAGTGTGGGAGGGTGCCATGTCTCGCCAGGTTCATCTGACGGATAGACTGCTCACGGCGGATACGCTGTTCGCCAACCGTGACAAGGAGAAGATCTGGGAGAAGTACTGCGGCTTCCTGGACCTCTCCGTGGACGAGTTCATGACCATCCAGCGCCTGCTCCTCCAGGAACAACTTGAAATCCTCTCGGAAAGCAAGATAGGCCAGCAGGTCCTCGGCAACCACGGCACCGCCTCCGTGGATGACTTCCGCGCCAACGTCCCCCTCACCTCCTACGAGACCTACAAGCCCTGGTTCGAGGTCCAGAACGACCGCGTCCTGCCCCGCCCGGCCGCCATCTGGGCCCATACCTCCGGCCGCCTCGGCCTCGTCAAGTGGGCCCCCTACACCACCGAGATGCTCGCTCGCCTCGCCGATGATACCCTCGCCGCCTTCATCCTCTCCTCCGCCAACCAGCGCGGTGATGTCCGCCTCCAGGAAGGCGCCCGCGTCGTCCTCAACCTCCCCCCCCTCCCCTACACCACCGGCATCATGGGCTTCGCCGCCGCCCAGCGCATCCCCTACCAGGCCATCCCCCCTCTCAACGAGGCCGCCTCCATGAGCTTCGAGGACCGCATCAAGCAGGGCTACAAGACCGCCCTCCATACCGGCGTGGACTACGCCGCCTCCATCGCCGTCGTCCTCAACAAGGTCGGCGAGACCTTCAGCAACCTCGGCGCCAACGGCAACCGCACCGGCACCTACCACCCCATGGCCATCCTCCGCATGGCCAAGGCCTACCTCAACAGCAAGCTCCACAAGCGCGGGCTCCTGCCCCGTGACATCTGGAAGGTCAAGGGCCTCGTCTGCGGCGGCACCGATACCGTCATCTACCGTGACCAGATTTTCCATTACTGGGGCGTCCAGCCCCTGGATGTCTACGTCGCCACCGAGGCCTGCTTCATCGCCATGCAGAACTGGAACAAGAAGGGCATGACCTTCATCCCCTACTCCAACTTCTACGAGTTCATCCCGGAGCCGGAGATGGAAAAGCTCCGCCTGGACCCGGGCTACCAGCCCAAAACTCTCCTCCTCGACGAGCTCGAACCCGACCACGAGTACGAGCTCGTCATCACCAACCTCCAGGGCGGTGCCTTCGTCCGCTACCGCATCGGCGATATCATCCGGATTAGCTCCCTCGGCGATGCCGAGACCGGCGTCCGGCTCCCCCAGATGGTCTTCCAGCGCCGCGCCGATGACATCATTGATATCTCCGGCTTCGTCCGCCTCGACGAGAAGCTCATGTGGCAGGCCATCCACCAGATGGGCCACCCCTACGTGGACTGGACCGTCCGCAAGGAGACCATTGACGGCGAGCCCAAGGTCCACGTCTACATCGAGTTCTCCGGCACCAACGCTCACCCCGGGGACGTCGCCGCCCGGCTGGACCACAACCTCTCCGAGCTCTTCTCGGACTACGCCGACCTCCGCCAGATGCTCGGCATCAACCCCATCGCCGTCACCATGCTGGAGCACGGCTCCTTCGAGCGCTACCAGCGCCTCAAGCAGGAGCAGGGTTTCGACCTCGCTCACCTCAAGCCCCCGCACATGAATCCTTCGGACCAGATTCTGGCGGACTTGCTAAATCACGCCTGACAATTTAGAATGTTTTCGAGTTGATAGTGTCGAGTTATGGTGTGGGTACATAACTTTTCGCCCATTGTCGGTTTCGCCCTGGATATCATCCTTATATCTTGGGTGCTGAAACGGCATTTGCACAGCCGCACCCACCAGGTTTTCGCCCTCTTCCTCTTCGCCATGGGCGCCTGGTCCCTCACCACCTTCGGTATGCGCATCAGCCCCACCCTGGCGGAGTCGCTCCCCTGGGAGCGGGCCATCCTCGCCATCCTCCCCTTCATGGCCGTCATTTTCTACCACTTCGTGCTCCTCCTCACCAAGTGGAAGGTGCGCTTCCTCCAGTCCTGGGTGGGCTACGTCCTCGCCTTCACCGTCGTTGTCCTTTCCCCCACGGACCTGCTCGTCGCCGGCATGAAGCACATGTGGTACGGCAACGGCTTCGTCGGGGGCCCGCTGCTCCTCTACTACGGCATCGTCTTTTACGGCTACGTCATCTTCGCCGCCGCCATTCTGGTGCGCGCCTACTACACCCACCATACCTCCCTGGAACGCACCCGCTACATCTACATCGGCTTCGGCGCCATCCTCTGCCTCGCCGGCCTCTTCGCGGATGTCCTCGCCGCCCGCGGCCTCCCCATCTATCCGCTCGGCATCATCAGCAACATCCTCTTCTCCATCATCTGCACCTACTCTATACTGAAATTCCAGCTCCTGGACGTTAAGTTCGTTATCCGCAAGGGCACCGCCTACTTCATCACCTCCACCATCAGCCTCGCCATCTTCGTCGCCATGCTCTTCATCGCCTACTTCTTCATCAACCGCACCTGGTCGCTCCCGGTCTGGCTCAACGCCATCGTCATCCTCCTCATCTCGCTCGTGCTCCAGCCCAACCTCAAGTGGGCCCAGAAGTTCGTGGACAAGATGTTCTACCGGGACCGCTATGACTTCCTCAAGGCCCTCGATACCCTCGGCGCCGAGACCAAGCTCCTCACGGATTTGTCCTACATCGCCGCCTCCCTCACCCGCACCGTCGCCGCCGCCATGCGCGGCCAGAGCATCGCCGTCCTCCTCCCGGACGCCTCGGAGAAGTATTTCGTGTCCGTCTCCTCGGAAGGCCCCGCCGCCTACGCCTCGGTCCGGCTGGCCGTGCGGAGCGCCATTCCCTGGCAGCTCGAGGAGACGGGTGATTTCCTCCACGCCGCGGACATCGGCATCAGCCCCCAGCTCAAGGCCCTCTCGGAGAAAGAGCGCGCCATGGTACAGAACCTGGACGCCCGGCTGTTCATCCCCCTCATCACCCGGGACAGCCTCAAGGGCATCATGATACTCGGCCCCAAGCTCTCGGGCCAGGCGTATTCCGCCGAGGACATTTCCCTGCTGCGCGTCGTCTCCCGGCAGATGTCCGCCATCCTGGATAACGCCCGCCTCTATGAGCTCCAGTCCCGGCGCATCCAGGAGCAGACGCTCCTCACCAAGCTCGGGCTCATCGTCTCCTCCGAGCTGGACATCAAGAAGGTCTGCAACCAGTTCACTGACGAATTACGCAACATGCTCCCCATTGACTTCGCCGGCATGTTCAACCTGGACGAGCAGAAAACGCTCGGCCTGGCCTGCATGTGGACCCGTCTGCCCGGCCTGGACGCCCTGGAAAAGACCGCCACCTCCAGGGTGCCCCGGCTCTTCGGGGAAATCATGGCCCGCTTCGAGAACAGCGAGCACGTCATCAACCGGGGCATCCAGGACCCGCTCTTCAAGGGCTCCCTGCTGGACAAGGCCGGCCTCAAGTCCCTCATCTGCCTGCCCCTGCAGATGAAACAGGAGATAGCCGGGTTCATCATCTTCGGCGCCGAGCAGGAGCAGGCCTACAGCGAGGACAACGCCGTGCTGCTCCAGCAGGTGGCCGTACAGCTCGCCATCGCCCGCGATAACACCCGCCTCTACGAGCTGGAACGCAAGTCCCGCAAGGAGCTGGAGCGCCAGTACCAGGAGCGCACGGACTTCGTCAACTCCCTCATCCACGAGGTCAAGACCCCGCTGACCGCCATGATCGCCTCCACCGAGCTCCTCAAGGACTACTACCGGGTGGATACCAACCTCATCGGCGAACTCGTGGAGAATCTGGACGTCTCCGCCAACAACCTCAATGCCCGCATCTCCGAGCTCGTGGATTTCGTCCGCCTCCAGAGCACCCAGATCAAACTCAACCTCAAGAACACGGACCTCAACGAGCTCGCCAGCCGGGCCGCCTCACAGGTCATGGGCCTGCTCAACGCCAAGGGCCAGGCCCTCCAGGTTGACCTCCCGGAGAGCCTCGGCCGCATCAAGGGCGACCCGGAGCGCATCATGCAGATACTGCTGAACCTGCTCACCAACGCCAGCAAGTTCAGCAGCTCCCACGCCACCCTCGTCATGAAGACCTACGCGGATAACGGCTCGGCCGTGTTCGAGCTCAAGGACGCCGCGCCGACCATCGCCCAGAACCGCCTGCACAAGATATTCGACCCCTACAACCGCCAGAAGGGCGACCAGAGCGGCGGCCTCGGCCTCGGCCTGTCTATCTGCAAGCATTTGGTGGAACTGCACGGCGGTACCATCTGGGTGGAGCCGGATACCGCCGGCAATACCTTCAAGTTCACTATCCCGCTCGCCAGAAAATCTGCTGGAGTGGCCGTATGAAAGTCGTACTTATCGAGGACAGCCCTGAAATTCTGAAAGGCGTTTCCCTCACCTTCGGCCTGCGCTGGCCGGATGCCACCGTGCTCACCGCCATGGAGGGCCGCAAGGGCGTCGAGGTCGTGGAAGAGGAGTCCCCGGACATCGTCATTCTCGACCTCAACCTGCCGGACATCGCCGGCTTCGAGGTGCTGGAGAACATCCGCAAGTTCTCGGACGTCCCCATCATCATCCTCACCGTCCGGGACAGCGAGGTGGACGAGCTCCGCGGCCTGGAAATGGGCGCCGATGACTACATCACCAAGCCCTTCAGCCCCGCCAACCTGCTCATCCGCGTCCAGGCTATCCTGCGGCGCACCAACGGCAGCTACAAGCCGGAGCAGAACATGGAGCCGGTCACCATCGAGAACGTCACCGTCAACATCGCCACCCGGGAGGTCTTCGTGGACGACCGGCGCATCCAGATTACCCCCAACGAGGGCAAGATTCTCTACTCCCTCGCCAAGAACCGGGGCAAGCTCGTCACCCGCGACAGCCTCAAGCAGATACTCTGGGGCAACGAGTCCAAGTACTACGATAACACCGTCCTCAAGCGGTACGTCTACCAGCTCCGCAAGAAGCTCGGCGATGACGCCTCCTCCCCCCACATCATCCTCAACGAGCGGGGCCTCGGCTACCGGCTCGTCGCCTGACCCGCCGGACCGGCCCCGGTCAACCTCGCGGGGCGGAATCGGTACGGTTTCGCCACCGTCCGTCTACCGACCTCTACCCGCCGCGTATCGTCATCCAAACCTGCCGCGCCCTACAATGGGGGTGTTGAGTATCACGACACGATAAGGCAGGTTTGACATGCGTGACGCCGGAACGACTATCCTCAAGCTGCTCGTCATCGAGAACCAGGAAATCTACAAGTTCCTCTACCCGTCCCTGCCCCTCGATGACGTGGAGATTGTCGGCCTCTACTCCGGCCTCGAACCCGCCGAAACGCCCGCCCTCGTCGCCCGCCACCAGCCGGACGTCGTCATCCTCGGCTGCAACCGCCTGGACGAAGCCGCCGTCGCCATGATTTCCGACATCCGCCAGCGCTACCCCTCGCTCGGCCTCTCCGTCCTCCTCTTCTCCTGCACCGCCAGCGAGACGGACATCATCCGCAAGATCGCCATCCAGGGCGAGGGCGGCCTCGCCATCTTCCTCCGCGAGTCCCTCAAGGAGCTCCACCAGTTTTCCAGCATCCTCCGCTCCGTCACCTACGGCCAGCGCATTTTCGATCCCATCCTCTCCGGCTACCTCTTCTCGGCGGGCGTCAAGCCCACCTTCCTCGCCGAGCTCACCGGCCGCGAGCTGGAGACCCTCGGCCTCCTCGCCGAGGGCTATAACAACACCGCCATTGCCGAGATGATGTTCATTGACGTCAAGACCGTCGAGCACCACCTCAACAGCATCTACGCCAAGCTCAAATCCAACCGGGACTTCGCCAACCTCCACCCCCGCGTTGCCGCCAGCCGCCTCTACTTCCAGGGCATCGGCTCCTGAACGCGCCCCGCGTTTCGCCACCTGTCATCCCTCTGTTATCCTGAGGGAGTCCGCCCTTTACTTCCACATGTCATTCTGAGGGAGTCCGTCCTTTACTTCCACATGTCATTCTGAGGAAGTCCGCCTCAGGCGGACGACCGAAGAATCTCGTTCCCCCCGACCCGTCATTCCCGCTTTCGCGGGAATTCATCTATGCCGGTCACGGATTCCGGGTCACGCCCGGACTGACCCACCGGCGGCGGCCC
>DAOUEG010000102.1:0-12238 GCA_034430495.1 Dehalococcoidales bacterium | reverse complement strand
AGGGCCTCGTTCTCCTGCTCGTAGGTGCTGTAGAAGTAGGGCGTGGCGGCCTCGAACTCGGCGGCGCAGGTGTCCACCATCTTGAAGACGGGCTTGATGTCCCACTCCGCGCGGAGCTGGCGCACCTGCTCCGGCAGGCGGTCCGCCAGCGTGCCGATGGAACCGTCCCCGAAGCCGAGCCGCTTGGCCCGGCGCAGCAGGTCCGGCGTCAGCTCTTCCGCCAGCAGGGTCCGTTCCATGTCCACGATGTTGCGGAGCTTGTCCAGGAACCACAGGTCAATCTTGGTGTACTCGTGGAGCTCCTCCCGCGAGATGCCGCGGCGCAGCGCCGCCATGAGGCCCCAGAGGCGGAGGTCGTTGGGGGGCATGAGCGGGTAGCTCCCGAGGTCGTCGGTGCGCTCCCAGGCGCGGTCTTCCCAGAGGAGCGTCTTCTTGCCGAACTCGAGCGAGCGCACCGCCTTCTGGAGGGCCGCCTCGAAGGTGCGGTCAATGGCCATGACCTCGCCGGTGGCCTTCATCTGCGTGCCGATGACCCGGTCGCCGGAGGCGAATTTGTCAAACGGCCAGCGCGGTATTTTGACGACGCAGTAATCGAGCGCCGGCTCGAAGGAGGCCATCGTCTTGCCGGTGACGGCGTTCTGTATCTCGTCGAGCCGCTTGCCGACGGCTATCTTCCCGGCCACCCGGGCGATGGGGTAGCCGGTGGCCTTGGAGGCGAGGGCGGAGGAACGGCTGACGCGGGGGTTGACCTCGATGACGTAGTACCGCTCGCTGTTCGGGTCGAGTGCCAGCTGGACGTTGCAGCCGCCCTCGATGCCGAGGGCGCGGATGATGTTGAGACTGGCCGAGCGGAGCATCTGGTACTCGTTGTCCGTCAGGGTCTGCGTGGGCGCCACGACGATGCTGTCCCCGGTGTGGACGCCCATGGGGTCGAAGTTCTCCATGTTGCAGACGGTGATGCAGGTGTTGGCCGCGTCCCGCATGACCTCGTACTCGATTTCCTTCCAGCCGATGACGCTCTCCTCCAGCAGCACCTGGCTGATGGGGCTGGCCCGCAGGCCGGCGCTGACCTTCTCGTTGAGCTCCTCCATGGTATGGACCACGCCGCCGCCGGTGCCCCCGAGGGTGTAGGCCGGGCGGATGAGCAGCGGCAGGCCGATTTCCTCGGCGACCTTCCGGGCGTCCCGGACGTTGGTCACGGTGGCGCTCGGCGGGAACGGCTCGCCGATGCTGCGGAGGAGCTGCTTGAAGAGCTCCCGGTCCTCGGCGTTGCGGATGGTCTTCAGCGGGGTGCCGAGCAGCCGGACGTTGTACTTGTCCAGCACGCCGGCGTCCGCCAGGTCCACCGCCAGGTTGAGCCCCGTCTGCCCGCCGAGGGTGGGGAGCAGGCCGTCCGGCCGCTCCCGGGCGATGATGCGGTCCAGCATCGGGACGGTGAGGGGCTCGATGTAGACGACGTCCGCCACCTCCTCGTCGGTCATGATGGTGGCCGGGTTGGAGTTGACGAGGACGGAGACGACGCCCTCCTCCCGCATGGCCTTGCAGGCCTGGGTGCCGGCGTAATCGAACTCCGCCGCCTGGCCGATGATGATGGGCCCCGAGCCGATGATGAGGACCTTGGACGGTTTACTGGTCAAGATTTATGCTCCTACTGATTTTTGGACCAAGAGTCACGACTGGAGATGGCGAGTACAATGAGAAATAACACTAGTAATCCACCAAAAACAATTACTT
Organism: Dehalococcoidales bacterium; assembly: GCA_034430495.1. Classification (GTDB taxonomy): domain Bacteria; phylum Chloroflexota; class Dehalococcoidia; order Dehalococcoidales; family RBG-16-60-22; genus DAOUEG01. The sequence continues at coordinate 10,504 of DAOUEG010000102.1, read as the reverse complement.
TACCCGCCGGCGAGAATAATGCGTTAGTAACCGGGTTTTCTGATATTGTTTCGGGGTTAACATATTCGTTGATAATTGAAGCCATGACACCAATAACACCAATAACGATAAATGTTAGAAGACGTATTCCGTCTAGTGATAAAAGCCGGTAATACCACCGTTTCCTAGTTCTTCGATTTGTCCAACCAAAAGCTGAGGGATCATTGCATATTTTTTGTATTTTCGGAACTAAATCGTCGTCTATATGATCATTAAGATTCGATACTCGAATGCAATGAGAAAGGAATATCAACCCTAGTATCGATGACAATATTGGAATGAGCCATACTAATTGAGCCGAATGAAAAACCGTGAATGAAAAACTGTAAATAGCCGCTGAAGCGGTGAGGTTGAGGATGAACAGTAATCGCATTGAAGATAAGTGGTGCTCTATCTCACTTCTGATACTTTTGTATTCTTCTAGCCAACACTCGATTAGTAATTGAGGTTCGACATTATTGTTTAGTTCCGTCATGTTGTCTCACCTCCTTCCCCCTTCATTCTTCCGCTCCCCTCCTCCGGCTTATAAATCCCTCTCGGTCTCCCTTTACTCGTCTCTGTCATCCTGAGTCCGCCGCAGGCGGGCGAAGGATCTCGGGGTGGAATGCCGTCCAGTCCAGGCTCAGGTCTCGCCACTCGGGATTGGACCCGTGCACCAGCGCCACTTTTTTCCGACGTACCCATCCTTTGATTTCCTTCTCCCGCATAATTGCCGAAGAGATGTCGCTCGTCTGTTCGAAATACACTAAATCTATGACGTTATACCGTTTGGTAAAGCCTGGGACGAGCTTGCTCTTGTGTTCGCATACCCTCCTCGCGAGGTCATTGGTGACGCCTACATACAGCGTTCTTGAGTGGTTACTCATTATGTAGACGTAGTATTCGGCCATCTTTCTCCGGTTGCCGTTTTCCCCTCTTCCCCGAGATTCTTCGGTCGTCCGCCTCTGGCGGACTCCCTCAGAATGACAGGGTGCCGGTTACTCCGCCTGCATCTCCGCCGCCGCGATGAGGTTCTTCATCAGCATGACGTTCGTCATCGGGCCGGTGCCGCCCGGCACTGGGGTTATCATCCCCGCCACCTCCACCGCCTCGTCGAAGGCCACGTCCCCCGTCATCTTGTCGTCCACGAAGTTCACCCCGAAATCTATCACTACCGCCCCCGGCTTTATCCAGTCGCCCTTGATCATGGTGGCCCGCCCCACCGCCGCACACAGGATGTCCGCCGTGCGGCACATACCGGGCAGGTCCTCCGTCGCCGAGTGACAGAGCGAGACGCTGGCGTTCTCCCGGAGGAGCAGCAGCGCCATCGGCTTGCCGACGATGGTGGAGCGCCCCACGACCACCGCGTGCTTGCCCTTCATGGTCACGTTGTTCCGCTTCAGGATTTCCAGCCCGCCGGAGGGCGTCGCCGGGGCGAAGAACGGCCCCACCATGGCCGGGCGCCCCACCGGTCCCGCCTGCGCCAGCCGGCCCGTGTTGACCGGGTGCACGCCGTCAATGTCCTTGCTCGGGGAGAGCGCGTCTTTCACGGCCGCTTCGTCGATGCCCTTCGGCAGGGGCTCCTGCACCATGATGCCGTGGATGTTCTTGTCCGCGTTGAGCTTCGCCACCAGCGCGACGATTTCCGCCTGTCCGGCCGTCTCCGGCAGGGTGTGGAGCTGGAACCCCAGCCCCCGCGCCCCGAGCGATTTCTCCAGGGCGTTGGCGTAGCTGACGGACGCCGGGTCCTCCCCCGCCCGCACGATGGCCGCCGTGGGGGCGTAGCCGTGCTTCTCCTTGAAAGCGTTTACCTCCGCCTCTATCTCCTGCCGCATGGTCTTGGCGAGCTCGCTGCCGCTCAGTATCGTTGCGCTCATGTTGCTTGCCTCCAGTTATTAATAATTTGCCTGCCGTGTTATCCTTCGTTGTCCTCCACCGGCTTGTAGAAGGAGCAGTACTGGCACTCCGCCATGTCCCAGCTCAGGATGCAGCCGGGCGGCGGCCCGGGGCGGTGCCAGGCACAGCGCATCGGCCGGTCCGGCAGGATGCCCTGCTCCCGGAAGATGCTTTCGAGCTCCTTCCGCAGCCGCGCCCCGAACTCTTCCCGGTCCACTAGGCCCCCTTCTGCCGCTTGATGCTCTCCACGAACAGCTGGAACTGGTGCACGTTGTCGAGCGGCCCCGGCGACGCTTCGCTGTGGTACTGGATGGAGAAGATCGGCAGCTCCCGGTGCCGCAGGCCCTCCACGGTGCCGTCGTTCAGGTTGAGGTGGGTGATTTCCAGCTCCTTGCCGACCGAGTCCGGGTCCACCGCGTAGCCGTGGTTCTGGGCGGTGATGTGGACGAGCCCCGTCGCCACCTCCTTGACGGGGTGGTTGCCGCCCCGGTGGCCGAACTTCAGCTTGAAATGCTTCCCCCCGAACGCCCGGTTGATAAGCTGGTTCCCGAAGCAGATGCCCATGATGGGCTGCTTCCCCACCAGTGTTTTTACCGTGTCCACGATGTAGTTGACCTTCGGCAGGTCGGGGTCGCCGGGGCCGGGGGAGAGCAGCACCCCGTCCGGCGCCAGCTTGAAAATCTCGTCCGCCGGGGTCGTGCAGGGGACGACGGTCACGCGGCAGCCGTGCCGGTTGAGCAGCCGCAGGATGTTGTACTTCAGCCCGCAGTCCAGCACGACCACGTGGTACGGCTTGTCGCCGTCGCCCTCGTTCCACTGGTAGGGCTCTTTCGAGGTCACCTCGTGGACGAAGTCAATCTCCCCGTAGTCCGGAGCCCGCTTGATGGCGTCCAGCGCCGCGGCGGGGTCGCCGGTGGTAATGGTGCCCATCATGACGCCGGCGGAGCGGAGCCGCCGGGTGACGGCCCGCGTATCAATGCCCCAGATGCCGGGAATGCCCTGCGCTTTCAGGTAATCGTCGAGGGTATTGACGCTCTGGTAGTGGCTCGGCCGCAGGCATTCCTCCCGCACGACGAAGCCTTTTACCTGTATCTTGCGTGATTCGTCGTCAATCGTGTTGGTGCCGTAGTTCCCGATGAGGGGATAGGTCGGCATCAGTATCTGGCCGGCGTAGGACGGGTCGGTGAGCATCTCCTGGTAGCCCGCCATGCTCGTGTTGAACACCACCTCGCCGATGGTGTCCGTGGCCGCCCCGAAGGCGAAGCCCCGGTAGCTCGTGCCGTCCGCCAGGACGAGGTAGGCTGTCGTACTCATGAGGTTATACCCGTTTCGATCGTCATTCGTTCGTCGAGGTAGACCGGCGTCCCCTCGAAGATGGTCGCCATCACCCTGCCGCGGAGCTTCTTCCCGGCCAGCGGCGTGTTCTTGCCCTTGGAGACGAACTTCTCCGGCTCGACCGTCCACTCCCGGTGGAGGTCGAAGACGGTGAGGTCCGCCGGCAGGCCGACGCCGAGCGTGCCGAACTTCTCGTAGCCGAGCACCCGGCCGGGCGCGACGGTGAGGACCTCGATGAGGGTGTTCAGGCTCAGCTCGCTCTTCATCACCAGCCCGACGAGGCTCCCGAGGGCCGTCTCGAACCCGCTGATGCCGAAGGCCGCTTCTTCGAAGGCGCATTTTTTATCAGCCGCGGCGTGCGGGGCGTGGTCCGTGGCCGCGGCGTCAATGACGCCGTCGTTCAACCCCTGCACCAGCGCCCTGACGTCCGCCGCCGTCCGCAGGGGCGGGTTGACCTTGGCCATCGTCCCGGCCTCGCGGACGGTCTCTTCCGTCAGGGTCAGGTGGTGGGGCGTCGCCTCGGCGGTAACGGGCACCCGCGTCTCCTTGGCGGCCCGTATCATCTCCACCGAGCGGGCCGTGCTGACGTGGGCGATGTGGACGTGCCCGCCCGTCTCCCGGGCCAGGTCCAGGTCCCGCTTGACGATGAGCTCCTCCGCCTGGGGCGGGATGCCCCGCAGGCCGAGGTCCCGGGCGACGGCGCCCTCGTTCACCTGGCCCTCCTGGGTCATGAACATGTTTTCACAGTGGTCAATGACCGGCAGCCCGAAGTCCCGCCCGTACTCCAGGGCCTTCTTCATCAGCTCCGGGCTGGCCACCGGGGCGCCGTCGTCGCTGAAGGCGCAGGCACCGGCCAGCTCGAGCTCGCTCATGTCCACGAGCTCCTCGCCCAGCCGCCCCACCGTCACCGCCCCGATGGGCAGCACCCGGATGACGGCATCCGTCTTGGCCACCTCCCGCACCCACTGGATCATCTCGGCGGAATCGAGCACCGGCTTGGTGTTGGGCATGCAGCAGACCGTCGTGAAGCCGCCCCTGGCCGCCGCCCGCGTGCCGGTGGCGATGGTCTCCTTCTGCTCCTCGCCGGGCTGGCGCAGGTGGCAGTGGAGGTCAATAAAGCCCGGGCAGACGATGAGCCCCTCGGCGTCAATGGTCAGGTAGTCCGTCTCGGGCGGCTCGCCCTGGCCCATCCACGCGATGAGCTTGTCCCTGATGAGCAGGCTGCCCTTCAGGTCCACGTTGTTGGCCGGGTCAATGATGCGCCCGTTTTTGATGAGGAGCGGCGGCGTCATGATGGTGCGTGACCTCCGGTAAAATGGCTCGGCTTGTAGCCGCAGGCCTGCGCTTCCGCCTCGGAGTTGAAGACGATGAGGTTCTCCGGCCGGATGTCCCGGGCCCAGTGGCTGCCCGCGGCATGGTATTTCTTCGTCTCCGTCTTGCCCTCGTGCCACTCCGCACTGGCGACGTAGGCCGGCTCGATGCCGTGCTCGCAGTAGGTGCAGCGCAGCGTCAGCGGGTCGTGGTTGACGATGAGGAAGTCCGGCTCCAGGTACTTGGTCTCCGTCTTTTGGACGGAGACGCACTTGGGATTGGTGCAGACGGGGGCCGGCTTCTGGACGTAGCGGGGGTAGCTCACCGGCGGCGGCGATCCCACCTTGGGCACCTCGATGTCCCGCACGCCGAGCAGGGCCGCCAGCAGCGCCATGCGCACCGGCACCCCCCGGGCCGCCTGCTTGAAGTAGGCGCTCCGCTCGTCCGTGTCAATATCTATGGAAAGCTCGTCAACGCGGGGCAGCGGGTGCATGACGAGCGACTTCCGGAACGCCTTGTCCCGGAGCAGCTGCTTGTTCACCACCGGGTAGGCGGCCTTCTTTTCCGTTTCCGCCTCGCTGAACCGCTCCTTCTGGGGGCGGGTCACGTAGAGGGCATCCACCCCGGCCCGCAGTTCGAGGTCGAGGCTGATGTCCGGCATCATGGCGAGCTGGTGCGGGCTGTTGGGCGTGGTGTAGACGGCGTCCACCGGGAAGGAGCTGCCCTCGCCGCGGGCGGAGCCGGCCGCGTGCTCGACCTCCCCGCCGTACTCCCGTACGAGCTTGCCGATGACGTGGTCCGGCACCTCGAGCCCCGGGCTCGGGCAGAACAGGATGTCCGCCCCGAACCGCGCCAGCGCAAAGATGAGCGAGTGCGTCGTCCGGCCGTACTTCAAATCGCCCCAGAGGGCTATCTTCAGCCCCTTGATCGCTCTCCGTTCTTTGATGAGCGTGTAGAGGTCGCAGAGGGTCTGGGTGGGGTGCTGGTGGCCGCCGTCGCCGCCGTTGATGACCGGGATGCCGGCGTAGTCCGCCACCACCCGCGCGGCGCCCTCCCACGGGTGCCGGATGACGATGACGTCCGCGTAGCTGCCGACGATGCGGGCCGTGTCCGCGATGCTCTCCCCCTTGGCGAGCGAGCTGCCGCTCATCTCCGAGACGGTAATGACGCTGCCCCCGAGGCGCTGCATGGCCGCCTCGAAGGAGAGGCGGGTGCGCGTGCTCGGCTCGAAGAAGAGACTCGCCATCACCATCCCCCGGCAGAGGTCGTGCCGCTCCTTCATGGTGGCGTCCATCTCGTCCGCCAGCTTGAAAAGGCCGAGCATCTCCCCGTTGGAGAGGTCGTCAATCGTCACCAGATTGCGTTTGGCCAGACTCACGCTCATGACACTCTCCTTTCGCGGGGCGCCGCGCCCACCTTTTCGCCGTTGCCGTTCGAGGGCGGCGTGACGATGGCGACCTCGTCCACCTCGTCCACCTCGGTGAGGCGGACCTGGATGTCCTCGTGGCGGGCGCTCGGCAGGTTCTTGCCCACGTAGTCCGCCCGGATGGGCATCTCGCGGTGGCCGCGGTCAATGAGCACGGCGAGCTGGATGGTCTTGGGCCGGCCGAGGTCCACGAGCGCGTCCATGGCGGCGCGGATGCTGCGGCCGGTGAAGAGGACGTCGTCCACCAGGATGACCGGCTTGCCGGCGATGTCCCAGGGGATGTCCGTGCCGCGGACGGCGGGCCGGTTGGTATCGAGGTCGTCCCGGTAGCGGGTGAAATCGAGCGCGCCGACCGGCGGCCGGACCCGCTCGTACTTCTCGATGCTGGCGGCGAGGCGCTGCGCCAGGGGCACGCCGCGCGTGTGGAGACCGATGATGACGATATCGTCCACGGACTTGTTGCGCTCGATGATCTCGTGGGAGATCCGGGCCAGCGTCCGGCGGATGTCCTCCGCGGTCATGACGATTTTCGCCGACATAAGAAAAACCCCTTGCGCCTGGACCGGCAAGGGGTTGTATGCCTGCAGGTTCTCCGAGCCCCTTGCCGGCCTCGCGGGACCGGCTTAAAGGTACTGGTTAAGCTCCTTTAACCGCTTTTTACCAGTATAGCAAAAACGGGGGCCGGGAACAAGGGAAAACGGCCCGTTTTTGGCCGCCTGTCTTGAAACGGATGGTATAATAATTTATAATCAGGGGTGCGCAGGAGTGTAGCTCAGTTGGTAGAGCAGCGGTCTCCAAAACCGCCGGTCCGGGGTTCGAGCCCTCGCACTCCTGCCAGTACGGTGCCGTGCCGAGGTGGTGGAATAGGTAGACACGCCATCTTGAGGGGGTGGTGCGCGTAAGCGCGTCAGAGTTCAAATCTCTGCCTCGGCACCACCGACGAAATACACCGGGCGGCCCGCCGCCCGTTATTTGAAAGCTGAAATCCGCCTTCCACCGGTCCCCCCTTTTGTCTCCGCCGGTGCCGCAGTGTTGCCGGGACGGCCGCACGGAAATAGTGACTGCATGAGTGATCAGGCCAAGCTGATCGATATTTACATCATGGGCCGGCACTGCCGCGTGCCGGCCGGCCTCACCATCCTCACCGCCCTCGAGTACGCTGGCTACCGCATCGTCCGCGGCTGCGGCTGCCGCGCCGGCTTCTGCGGCGCCTGCGCCACCGTCTACAACTTCCGCAACGACCCCCAGCTCCGCTTCGATTTGGCCTGCCAGAAGGCCGTCGAGCCGGATATGTGCCTCGTTCAGCTGCCCTTCTTTCCGGCCACCCGCGCCGGCTATGCCCTGGAAAATCTGGCGCCCGTTAACGGTACCCTCGCCGAGCTCTACCCGGACATCGTCAAGTGCTTCGGCTGCAACACCTGCACCAAGGCCTGCCCGCAGGAGCTCGAGGTGATGTGGTTCATGAGCGATGCCCTCCGCGGCGATATCAAGGCCGTGGCGGAGAAATCGTTCGACTGCGTCATGTGCGGCCTCTGCGCCGCCCGCTGCCCCCAGGGGCTGGCCCCCTACAACGTCGCCCTGCTCGCCCGGCGGCTCTACGGGCGCTACCTCGCCCCGGCCTCCAGGCAGCTCGATAGGCGCATCGAGGAGATAGCCCGGGGTGACTTCGATGCCGCCCTGGAAGAGCTCAAAAAGGCGAGTCCCGACGAACTGAAACAACGCTACGCGGAGCGGGACGTGGAGCCCGCCCACGACCAGACCTGGGAGTGAGCCGTGTATCCGCCTGACCTGGAAGAAAACTTACGCCTCGTGGAAGCCACCCGTCCCGGGCGGCTGAAACGCCACATCCCCCGCCTCAACGCGGAGCAGAAACAGGAGCTCCTGCGGAGCTACCACCCGGACTACAAGGCGGACACCATGCGTTCGCTCAAGCTGGGGCCGAACAAGGGCGACGCCACCCCGGTAGAGCTCGCCGACCTGCTGGAAGGCGCCAGCCGCCTCGACCCCGATACCCTTAACCTCGCCGACCCGGATTACGACGTGGACGTCCTCGTCATCGGCTGCGGCGGGGCCGGCGCCTCGGCGGCGCTGCTCGCCCAGGAGAACGGCGCCAGCGTGCTGGTCACCACCAAGCTCCGCCTCGGCGACGCCAATACCGTTGGCGCCCAGGCGGGGACGCAGGCGGCCGACCGCCCCGAGGACTCCCCGGCCACCCACTATTTGGACACGATGGGCGGCGGGCACTTCGATAACATCCCGGAGCTCGTCGAGGTCCTCGTCAAGGACGCTCCCTCCGTCATCCGCTGGCTGGAAAAGCTCGGCGTCAACTGGGACAAGGCCCCGGACGGCACCCTCTTCGAGCTCTCCGGCGGCGGCACCTCGAAGCGCCGCCTCCACTCCGCCCGCGATTACACCGGGCTGGAGGAAATGCGCGTCCTCCGGGATGAGCTCCGCAACCGCAAAATTGAGACCCTGGAGTTCATGCCCGCCATCGAGCTGCTGCTGGACGATGCCGGCCGCGCCGCCGGGGCGGTGCTGCTCAACCTGGAAACGGAGGAGCTTATCGTGGTGCGGGCCGGGGCCGTCGTTTTGGCCACCGGGGGCATCGGGCGGCTCCATTTGCAGGGCTTCCCCACCACCAACCACTACGGCGCCACCGCGGACGGGCTCGTGCTCGCCTACCGCGCCGGGGCCCGGCTCATTTTCATTGATACCATGCAGTACCACCCGACCGGCGCCGTCTACCCGCTCCAGATACTCGGCCAGCTCGTCACGGAGAAGGTGCGCACGCTCGGCGCCCAGCTCGTCAACAACCAGGGCGAGGAGTTCATCAACCACCTCGAGCCGCGGGACATCGTCGCCTCCGCCATCATCCGGGAGTGCGGCGAGCGCCGGAGCGGCCTGACGACGCCGAGCGGCGAGGCGGGCGTCTGGCTCGATTCCCCGATGATTGACATCATCCGCGGCGCCGGCACGGTGGCCCGGGAGCTGCCGGCCATGGTGCGGCAGTACCGGCGCTACAACATTGATATTTCAAAAGAGCCCATCCTCGTCTACCCCACCCTCCACTACCAGAATGGCGGCATCCAGATAGATACGGACGGCGCCACCACGGTGCCCGGCCTCTACGCGGCCGGGGAGTGCACCGGCGGCGTCCACGGGCGGAACCGGCTCATCGGCAACTCCACGCTCGATATCTTCGTCTTCGGGCGGCGGGCCGGCACGGCCGCGGCCGCCCACGCCCTCGGCAACCCGCGGGCGGTGCCCGGCCTGGCCCATGTCCGTCACTGGCTGGAGGAGACGCGGGGCGCCGGCCTCAACGGGGACCGTCCCCTCTCGCCGCGCCTGCTGCCGAGCTACACCCGCCAGACCCACGCCTATTCGAGGTTGAAGTAATGCCGTTGCCGGAACAGCGGGACGTCCGGGAAATCGAGGCCGTCCTTAACGAGGTGCTGAGCACGCGGCTGCCCCCGGTGGCCCGCTGCCGGATGCTCTCGAGCGGCTTCGGCACCACCCACGCCCTCAACATCGCCGAATCGCTCCTCGGCCACAAGGAGTGCCTCGGCTGCGGCAACTGCGTGGACATCTGCCCCCTCCTCACCCGCGAGCCTTCCCGCCGCGAAAAGACCGCCCAGCGCACCTCCATGGCCCTGGAGAGCACCGTCGCCGAGGACTGCGACCTCTGCGACGCCTGCGTCCTCGTCTGCCCCCAGGTGGACACCACTATCAAGCACTACGTGGTCAACCACCGCATGGTGGAGGTGATGGCCCGCGTCGAGCCCCGCACCGGGGACGCCGAGGAACCGGACCTCGACCTCTTCCTTGAAGAAGCCGCCGATTTGTCGTAGCATACGCTCCGGGGAGCGCCATGGATTTCGAGCTGTCCGAAGAGCACAAGATGATACAGAGCCTCGCCCGTGATTTCGTCACGGAGCAGCTCCGTCCCCTCGAACGCGACCTCCTCGGCCGCGCCGCCGACCTCAGCGATGCCGCCGCCGTCCTCCCCCCGGAGAAAGAGGCCGCCCTCGCTCACATGGTCGAAGGCATGGGCCTCTGGAACATCGGCGTGCCGGAGGAGCTCGGCGGGGCCGGGCTCGATAACCTCGGCGTCTGCCTCGTTGAGGAGGAGCTCGCCCAGACCGTCGTGCCCTTCCGCTTCGGTGACGTCTCGCCGCTCCTCTTCGAGTGTACCCCGGCACAGCGGCAGACCTATTTGGCCCCGGTCCTCGGCGGGGAGAAACGTGCCCTGCTGGCCGTCATCGGCCCGGACGACCCGTCCCGCAAGTCCCTTGATGCCGTCACCGCCGCCCCGGAGAACGGCGGCTACCGCCTCGACGGCACCAAGGTCTCCTTCTCCCGCTTCGCGGAGGACTACTTCAGCGTCGTCTTCGCCCGCAGCGGGGACGGCTATACCTGTTTCCTCGTGGACAAAGACACGCCCGGCTTCACGGTGACCGGCGCCGAGACGCGCTGCGGCTGGGCCGCCCACGTCCACCGGCCCCTGACGCTCGTTTTTGC
>DAOUEG010000101.1:0-24342 GCA_034430495.1 Dehalococcoidales bacterium | reverse complement strand
GGCGGCGGCCCGCCGCAAGCGGGCCGCCGCCGGTGGGTCAATCCCGGCTTGTCCCGGAACCCATTGGCGACGAAGATGGATTCCCGCTGCCGTATCAGGTAGGGGACAAGCTTCGCAGGAATGACAAAGACGGGAAACGGCGGGAGGATTGCGCCGCTCGCCCGCGATGACAGGCGCGGGCGAGGGGGTGAGCGGGGAGGATTTTCAGGGCGGAAGGGTTTGACAGCCCGGCGCCGGGGGGCTACACTCAGGAAATCAACCACCGGGAGGGCGCCGTGCCGTACGCGAAGGTCAATGGAATCAATATCTACTACGAAGTCCGGGGCGAGGGCGAGCCGCTGGTGCTGGTGCCGGGGCTGGGGAGCGACGCGACCCGCTGGTACCGCAACCTGCCGGGGCTGGCAAAGGAGTTCCGGGTCATCGCCTTCGACAACCGGGGCGCGGGGCGGACGGACAAGCCGGACGAGCCGTACAGCATGACAATGTTCGCCGACGACATCGCCGGGCTGCTGGATACGCTCGGGGTGGAGAAAACGCACCTCTTCGGGGTTTCGATGGGCGGGATGATTGCCCTTAACTTCGGCATCCTCCACGGGGACCGGCTCATCAGTCTCATACCGGGCTGCACGCGGCCGGGCGGCGTGCACAGCGTACCGGACGCCGAGGGGGCGCCGGCGCTCAACCCGGCGCTGGTGGACCGGATGAGCGCGGAGGAGCGGAACCGCAATTTGCTGCCGCAGATCTGGAGCGCGGCGTTCATCCGGGACAACCCGGACACGGTCGAGGAGTACGTCAAGGCGACCTCGCGGTACCCGGTGGACCCGGCCGGGTACCGGCGGCAGATGACGGCGGCCGATGCCCACGATGTCTACGAGCGGCTGGCGGAGATAACGGTGCCGACGCTCGTCATCCACGGGGAGAACGACCGGCTCATCCCGGCGGCCAACGCGGCCATCATCGCGGAGCGGATACCGGGGGCGGAGCTCGTGATCCTGGAGGGGCTGGGGCACGGGTTCTACTCCGAGCGGCCGGAGAAGGTGAACGGGATTTTGATTGAGTTTATGAAACGGCAGCGCCTGTCCTAGGACTATATTCCATTGTACGTAGCGCACGCTTGTGCTATGATTTTAAAAATGGAAGACGTGATAACCCGCATCCCTTCGGGTGGGGTGACCTCCCCGAAGGGATTTTGTGCTGGTGCGGCCGCCGCCGGCATCAAGATGAAGGCCTCGGGGCGGCTCGACCTGGCGGTGCTCTCCGCCGGGGAACCGGTGCCGGTGGCCGCCATCTACACCAAGAACCGGGTCAAGGCGGCGCCGGTGCTCGTTTCCCGGCAGCGGACGGCGACGGGCAGGGCGGCGGCGGTCATCGTCAACAGCGGCTGCGCCAACGCCAGCACCGGTGCCGCCGGGATGGAAGACGCCATCGCCATGGCGACCATGGCGGCGGAGCTGCTCCACCACGACCCGGAGAACGTGCTGGTGGCGAGCACCGGGGTCATCGGGGTGCGGCTGCCGATGGACCGCATCGCCGAGGGCGTCACCCGGCTGGGCTGCTCGGAAGAGGGCGGGGCGGACTTCGCCCGCGCCATCATGACGACGGACACCGTGCCGAAGGAGTACGCGGTGAGCGCGGGGGGTTTCACCATCGGCGGGTGCTGCAAGGGCTCCGGGATGATACACCCGGACATGGCGACCATGCTGGCCTTCCTCACCACGGACGCGCCGGTGGAGCAAGGGTTGCTGCAGGCGGCGCTCCAGAAGGCGGCGGACGTCTCCTTCAACATGGTGACGGTGGACACGGACACCTCGACCAACGACATGGTGTTCCTGTTCGCCAACGGCAAGGCCGGCGGCGAGACGATTGCGGCCGGGAGCGAGCGGGCGGAACTCTTCCAGCGGGCGCTCGACGAGGTGTGCGTGCACCTCGCCAAGGCGATAGCGCGGGACGGGGAGGGGGCCACGCGGCGCATCGAGGTCATCGTCCGGGGGGCGGCCAGCGAGGCGGAAGCCCGCCGCGCAGCGCGGACCATCGCGGCCTCGCCGCTGGTGAAGACGGCGGTGCACGGGGCGGACCCCAACTGGGGGCGCATCCTGGCGGCGGCGGGACGGAGCCAGGCGGACCTCGACCCGGACACGTGCTACATAGAAATCGGCGGGGTCTGCGTCTACAAGGGCGGCACGCCGTACCCGTTCGAGAAGAAGGAGGTAAGCGACTACCTCCGCAACGACGAGGTCATCATCGTCGTTGACCTGAACCTGGGGGAGGGGACGGCGACGGCCTGGGGGTGCGACCTCTCCAGGGAGTACGTGACCATCAACGCGGACTACACGACGTAACGTCAAAATGCCGGCGGAAATCGACTTGGTATCATGAATGATATTACGGTCATAAAAATAGGCGGCTCGACGTTCGGGAGCCGGGACACGACGATCGAGGACCTCGCGGCGCTGCACAAGCGCGGGGAGAAGCTCGTCGTCGTCCACGGCGGCGGCAAGACGGTGACCGAGTGGCTGAAAAAGCAGGGCATCGAAACGAGCTTCGTCGGCGGGGAGCGGGTGACCGACGCGGCGACGCTCGAGGTGGCGACGGCGGTGCTGGCCGGGCTGGCCAACAAGGAAATCGTGGCCGCCATCAACGTTCGCGGCGGGCGGGCGGTGGGCCTGAGCGGCGTGGACGGGTCCTTGCTGGAGGCGCGGGCCAAGAGCGAGGAGATGGGCTACGTCGGCGAGGTGACGCAGGTCAACCCGGAGGTGCTGGAGGCGCTCATCGGGGCGGGGTTCCTGCCGGTGGTGGCCTCCATCAGCCTCTATGCCGGCGACCGACCGGAGGGAGCGGCCGAGCTCATCAACGTCAACGGCGACCCGGCGGCGGGGGACCTGGCGGCGGCGCTGCGGGCGAAGCGGCTCGTCTTCCTGACGGACGTGGACGGCGTGCAGGGCAAGGACGGCCGGCCGCTGCGGCATTTGACGAGGGAGCAAGTCGAAGAACATATCAGCGACGGGACGATAGCCGGGGGGATGCTGCCGAAAATCAACGCCTGTTTGACGGCCTTGCAGACCGGCGCGGTGGCCCGTATCATAGATGGCCGAAAGCCGCACGCGCTGGTCCGGGAGCTGGACGGCGGCGACGGCGGCACGACCGTAGGGAAGGAGCCGGGATGATGGCGGACTGGAAGGAAATCGAAAAGAAATACTACATGCAATTGCTGACCCGCGTGCCGCTGACGCTGGTGAAGGGCCAGGGGGCCAGGGTCTGGGACGATAAAGGGAAAGAGTACCTGGACTTCGTGGCGGGGTGGGCCGTCAACAGCCTGGGGCACGTGCACCCGGTGCTCACCGAGGCCATCATCACCCAATCGCGCATTTTGCTCCAGACCTCCAACCAGTTCTTCACGGTGCCGCAGGTGGAGCTCGCCGAGCTGCTGGTGAAGAACTCGTGCATGGACCGTGTCTGGCTGGGAAACTCGGGGCTCGAAGCGAACGAGGCGGCGGTCAAGCTGGCGCGGCGCTACGGGGCGCTCAAGCTCAACGGTGCCTACGAGGTCATCACGGCGAGCAGCTCCTTCCACGGGCGGTCGCTGGCGATGACGGCGGCGACGGGGCAGGAGAAGTTCCACAAGCCATACGAGCCGCTGCCGGACTGGTTCCAGAGCGTGCCCTACAACGACGTGGCGGCCGTCCAGGCGGCGACGTCGGCCAAGACGTGCGCCATCATGCTGGAGCTGGTGCAGGGCGAGGGCGGCGTCAACGTGCCGGACACCGGCTACCTGAAGGCGGTGCGCCAGTGGTGCGACGACAAGGGGATACTGCTCATCTTCGACGAGATACAGACGGGGGTCTGCCGGCTCGGGCCGCTCTGGGGGTACCAGGCGTTCGGCGTGGAGCCGGACATCATGACGCTGGCCAAGGGGCTGGGCGGGGGCGTGCCGATCGGGGCGATGCTGGCCAAGGAGCGCTGCTCGGTCTTCGGCCCCGGGGAGCACGGCTCGACCTTCGGCGGCAACCCGCTCACCTGCGCCGCCGCGGTGGCGGTGATGGACCACATCATCGCCCACGATTTCCCGAAGAAGGTGAAGGAGGTCAGCGACTACCTGTTCGGCGAGCTCAAGAAGCTCAAGCAGGAGTTCCCGGTCATCAGCGAGGTCCGCGGCATGGGCCTGCTGGTGGCGATAGCCTTCGACAGCGACATCAGCCAGGAGGTGCTCACGGGGTGTCTCGAACAGGGGCTGCTGGTCAACGCGGTCAAGCCCAACGCCATCCGGCTGATGCCGCCGCTCATCATCACGAGCAAGGACGTGGACGAGGCGGTGGGGAAACTGCGCACGGTCCTGTCTGGCAGAAACGCCTGATTTTCTGGTAGAATAGGGGCCGAAGAGACGGCAAATGGCAAAAAAACTCGGCAGTCTGGGCATCGCGGCAGCGCTGCTGTGCATACCGCTGCTGCTCATGATAGGACTGACCCTCATCACCAACGGAGTAGGCATGGCGCACGAGATCGGAATCCAGGAACCACCGCTCGACGCCATTGATGCTTCCACGGTTCCGCAGACCGTTCGGGACGACGCTCAGAAAGCGGCCCAGACCATCGCCGACGACCAGCAGCACGCGGACCAACTCGCCGAGCAGCTCGTCGGCTCCTACGTGGAGGCGTCCAACAAGGACGTCGTCATCATCTTCAACTCCGGCGGCATGGGCTGGAACCTGACCTCGGACACGCCCGGCTGGGCGACCATCCTCGACGGCATCACGGCGCAGCTGACGGAGCTCGGCTACAAGTCCGTGGTGATGAACTACCGGCGCACCGGCGGCGGGTTCATGAGCAGCCTCAACGAGATCGTGGAGGCGTTACGTCTCTACCCGAACAAGGTCAAGGACCTGGTGGTGCGCATCGAGTTCCTCACCAACCACCTGCCGAACCTCAAGATCATCGTGGCCGGGGAGAGCACCGGCACGATCATCACCGACGAGGCGATGGCCCGTCTCAAGAACAGTCCCCGGGTCTACAGCATCCAGACGGGGATGCCGTTCTGGCACAAGCCGAGCACGAGCGACAGCCGCATTTTGCTCGTCAACAGCAACGGTCTCGGCGACGACACCTTCAGCTACGGCGACGTGCCGGCCATGCTGTGGGCGACCGTCAAGGGGTGGTTCGGGCTGATCAAAGAGAGCGACAACCCGGGCAACATCCTCAAGTGGCTCCGCGCCCCCGGGCACGACTACTCCTGGCAGTACCCGGGTGTCTACGATTCCATCGTGGACTTCCTGCAACGCAATTTCGGGCGGGGACAGTAGCCTCCACGCCCGCGGAGGACACACCGTGAAAGAGAAACTCGTCCTGGCCTACAGCGGCGGCCTCGACACGTCCGTGGCGGTCAGGTACCTGGCCGAGAAGTACGACATGGACGTCATCGCCGTGAGCATCGACGTCGGCAACGAGAAGGACTTCACCGCCATCCGGGAGAAGGCGCTCAAGGTGGGGGCGGTCAAGTGCGACATCATTGATGCCAAGGAGACGCTCGTGGACTACTTCCTGTTCCCGGCGCTCCAGGCGAACGCGCTCTACCAGGGGCAGTACCCGCTGGCCACGGCGCTGACGCGGCCGCTGATGGCCAAGCTGCTGGTGGACGCGGCGCGACGGGAGGGGGCCAGCGCCATCGCCCACGGCTGCACCGGCAAGGGCAACGACCAGGTGCGGTTCGAGGTGGGCATCCGCTCGCTGGCGCCGGACATCACAATCTACGCGCCGGCCCGCGAGTGGGGCATGAACCGCGAGCAGACGATGGACTACGCCAAGGAGCACGGCATCCCGGTGCCGGTCTCCAAGAAGAAGCCGTACTCCATTGACGAGAGCATCTGGGGGCGGGCGATAGAGTGCGGCGTGCTGGAAGACCCGTGGGCCTCGCCGCCGGAGGACGCCTTCACGTGGACGGTGCCGGTGGAGAAGGCCCCGGACACGCCGGCCCGCGTGGAGATAGGCTTCGAGAAGGGCGTACCGGTGTCCCTCGACGGGGAGGCGCTGAGCGGGCTCGACATCATCAACCGGCTGCAGGAGCTGGCGGGGAAGCACGGGGTGGGGCGCATCGACCACATCGAGGACCGGGTGGTCGGCATCAAGAGCCGCGAGGTGTACGAAGCCCCGGCGGCGATGACGCTCATCCGGGCGCACCAGGCGCTGGAGAACCTCAACCTCTCCCGCGACCAGCTCCGCTTCAAGCAGCGGGTAGAGGCGGAGATAGCCGACGTCATCTACAACGGGATGTGGTTCAGCCAGTTCAACCGCGACCTGAGCGCCTACATCATGAGCAGCCAGCGGTACATCACCGGCGCGGTGCGGGTGAAGCTCTACAAGGGCACCATCACCATCGAAGGGCGGAAATCGCCGTGGTCGCTCTACAACCTGGGGCTGGCGACCTACGACAAGGGGGATACCTTCGACCAGGCGGACGCGGCGGGGTTCATCAGGCTGTGGGGGCTGTCCGTCAAGACGCAGGCGCAGACGCAGATACTCGGGGACACGGAGGGCCCGCTCAGCATCGTCGGGCCGCCGGAGGAGTAGCATGACCTACCTACGGGGCCGGTTCGGCAAGCCGGCGGCGAGAACGGTGACGGACTACTCCGCCTCGCTGCCGTTCGACCGGCGGCTCTACAAGCAGGACATCGCGGGGAGCATCGCGCACGCGCGGATGCTCGGCGAGCGGGGCATCATCAAGGTCTCCGAGAGCCAGGACATCATCAAGGGGCTGGAGGCGGTCCGCGCCGAGATAGAGGAGGGGAAGTTCGAGTTCAAGAACGAGTACGAGGACATCCACATGGCGGTGGAGGCGCGGCTCATCGAGCTCATCGGGGACGCGGGGAGGAAGCTCCACACGGCGCGCTCCCGTAATGACCAGGTCGCGACCGACATCCGGCTCTTCACCATGGACGCCATCTTCGACACGGTGGCGGCGCTGACGCGGCTCCAGGCGGCGCTGCTCGACGTGGCGGAGGCCAACCGCAAGGTCATCATCCCCGGCTACACGCACCTGCAGGCGGCGCAGCCGGTGCTGCTGGCGCACCACCTGCTGGCCTATTTCGAGATGTTCCAGCGGGACGTGGAGCGGTTCATCGACGGCTACGAGCGGACCGACGTGCTGCCGCTCGGGAGCGGGGCGCTGGCCGGGGTGCCGTACGACCTCGACCGGGAGGCGGTGGCGGCGGAGCTCGGCTTCTCCTGCGTGAGCGCCAACAGTCTCGACGCGGTAAGCGACCGGGATTTCATCATCGAGTACGAAGCGGCGGCGGCGACGTGCATGATGCACCTGTCGCGGCTGGCCGAGGAAATCATCGTGTGGTCATCGGCGGAGTTCGGCTTCATCGAGGTGGACGACGCCTACGCCCACGGCAGCAGCATCATGCCGCAGAAGAAGAACCCGGACGTGGCGGAGCTGGCGCGGGGCAAGACGGGGCGGGTCTACGGGAGCCTGATGGCGCTGCTCACGACGATGAAGGGGCTGCCGCTCGCCTACAACAGCGACCTCCAGGAGGACAAGGAGGGGTTCTTCGACTGCGTGGACACGCTGCTCGATACCCTCGACATCTTCGCCGGGATGGTGAAGACGCTGACGGTGCGGCCGCGGCGGACGAAGCAGGCGGCGGGGCGCGGCTACATTTTGGCGACCGACCTGGCCGACTACCTGGTCGGGAAGGGGGCGCCGTTCCGCACCGCCCACGATGCCGTGGCGCGGCTGGTGGGCTACGCCGTGGAACACGGCAAGGACCTCAAGGACCTGACCATGCCGGAATACCGGGAGTTCTCGCCGCTCTTCGGCGAGGACGTCAAGAAGCTATCACTCAAGAGCTCCCTCTCCGCCCGGAACGTCCCCGGCGGCACGGCCCCCCGGCGGGTGGCCGTGGCGCTGCGGCGCGCGAGAAAACTGTTGGAAACGGAAGAATGAGCGAATCAATTGTCATTGACGGGTTGAGCAAGTACTACGGCAACTTCCTGGCGCTCGACGAGCTGACGCTGCACGTCGAGGAGAACGAGAACATCGGCCTGCTGGGGCCGAACGGGGCCGGCAAGAGCACGACGCTCAAGATATTGACCGGGCTGCTGAAGCCGTCCGGCGGGACGGTGACGGTGCGGGGGATAGACGTGGCCAGGCACCCGGAGGCGGCGCTCGGCACCATCGGGGCGATAATAGAGACGAGCGAGTTCTACGGTTTCCTGACGCCGGAGGAGAACCTCTCGTACCTGGGGCGGCTGCGCGGCATGAACGGGCGCCATCTCAAGGAACGCATCAAAGAGGTCATCAGCATCGTCAAGATGGACAAGTGGGCCAGGGTGAAGATAGAGAAGTTCTCCCGCGGCATGAAGCAGCGGCTGGCGCTGGCGCAGTCGCTCCTCCACGACCCGGCGGTGCTCATCCTGGACGAGCCGGCGCTCGGTCTCGACCCGCGGGGGGTGGTGGAGTTCCGGCAAATCATCGAGGCAGCGGGGAAGACGAAGACGGTCTTCTTCGCCTCGCACCAGCTCTCCGAGGTCACCCTCATCTGCGACAAGGTGGCTTTCATCAATGACGGCAAGCTGCTGCGGTACGATACCGTGGGCGCGATAACCAAGGAGTTCGGGACGCTCGAAGAGGCGTACCTGAAGGTAACGGGGGCAGCATGAGTGATTTCGAGAAGCTGAGAATCGTCACCCGGTACGAGTTCCTCAAGCACATCCGCCGCCGGCGGCTGTGGATAATCCTGGGGCTGGCGCTCCTGGTGGAGCTGGCAGTGCTCGTTTTGGTACCCGTCCTGCGCACCGGCGGCTACCCGACGGACGTGACGCTGCCGATCGGCGGCACCATCCAGGGCGTGCTTATCATGGCGGCGCTGCTGACCTTCGGGCCCACGCTGGCGGCGCTCGGGGCGGTGTTCTTCGCCGGGGACGCGATAGCGGGAGAGTTCGAGAACAAGACCGGCTTCCTGCTCTTCACCAACCCGGTCAAGAAGATGGTGCTGTGGAGCGGCAAGTTCATCGCCTGCTACCTGGCCACGGTGGCGCTCATCATCTTCACCTACATCATCATCACGGTGGCGCTCTACGCCATCTACCAGCAGCTGCCGTTCGAGCTGCTCAAGTCTTTCGGCCTGTGCCTGCTCTACGCGGCGGCGGTGCTGGCGGTAACCTTCTTCTTCAGCTCCGCCTCCAAGAGCTCGATGGGCGCCACGGTCATCACGCTGGTGTTCATCTGGGTCATCTCCGGCATCGTGGAGAGCGTGCTGGCCTTCACCAGCAACCCGTACTGGTTCATGATCTCCGCCCAGGGCGATAGCGTGTACCTGGTCTACGGCGGCATCAGCGCCCTCATGGGCGGCCTGGGCGCCGAGGGCGGCGGGGGGATGGCCGGCTTCGCGCCGCTCAACATCAGCCTGGCGGCGGTGGGGATGGTCATCTACCTGGTGCTCGGCTTCGCCGCGTCGGTGTGGATCGCCGGGCGGCGGCAGCTGGCCTAGCCCCGGGTACCGGTACGAAAAGGCACGACAAAAACCCGGCGGTGACAACCGCCGGGTTTGGTTTATGCTATACTGAAAACGGAGGCAGGGACGGCTAGACGGCCGCGGTCTTATCGTGGGTGCGGAGGCAGCGCGTGCAGAGGTTGACGCGCTTCATCTTGCCGTCAATCAGAATCCGGGCAGGGTGGATGTTAGGCGTCCAGCTGCGATTGGTGTGACGCTTCGAGTGGCTGACGTTATGCCCGAACATCGGGGTCTTACCGCAAAAATCGCACTTCACTGGTATTCTCCTTGGACTCCCGGGGGAAATATTGCAAAAACCTGCCTTTTCATAGTACCATACGACGATAAAGTTGACAAGACGAGCATCCTTGACGGCTGCGGGAAACCGTCAAGCGTCCAGCAAGGATGGTGACATAATGACGATACAGACGCAGACCCTGGCCGGGCAGCAGCTGCGGGACATGTTCGACGCGGCGGCTTCCTGGCTCGAGAAAAGCTCCTCCGATATTGACGCCCTCAACGTTTTCCCCGTGCCCGACGGCGACACCGGCACCAACATGATGCTGACGATGCGCTCCACCATGGAGGAGGCGTTCCGGGCGCCGGACCACAGCGCCACCGGCGTGGCCGCGGCCATGGCCCGGGGCGCGCTCATGGGGGCCCGGGGCAACAGCGGCGTCATCCTCTCGCAGATATGGCGCGGGCTGGCGCGCGGCCTGGAAGGGAAGGACGATTTCAACGCCGAGGACCTGGCCGAGGCGCTCAAGCAGGCGTCCGAGGTGGCCTACAACGGCGTGAGCAACCCCGTGGAGGGGACGATGCTCACCGTCATCCGGGACGCGGCGGCGGCGGCGCGGAAGAAGGTGGACGAGGGCGTGACGGACATCATCGAGGTGCTGGAGACGACCGTGGAAGCCGCGGCCGATTCCGTGGCGCAGACGCCGAACCTGCTCCGGGTGCTCAAGGACGCGGGCGTGGTGGACGCGGGCGGGCAGGGTGTCTACACCATCCTCGACGGGGCGCTGCGCTACCTGCGGGGGGAGACCGAGCTGATGCGGCTGCGCAAGCCGCAGATCATCGTGAGCGAGCTGCCGCACGCGGCGGCGGCGCCGCCGGTCAGCCAGGCGGACGAGGTACCGTTCGGGTACTGCACGGAGTTCCTGCTGAAGGGTGAGAAGCTCGACCCGGAGGCCATGAAGAAGCGCCTGCTGCGGAAGGGCGAATCGCTCATCGTCGTCGGCGACGACAGCGCCGTCCGCATCCACATCCACACGCTGACGCCGGGCGCCATCCTCCAGTACGCCGCCAAGCTGGGGACGATGCACCAGGTGAGCGTCCGCAACATGGACGAGCAGCACCAGGACTTCCTGGAGATGCAGAAGGAGCGGCAGCCCACGACGGACACGGCGGTCATCGCCATCGCCAGCGGCGAAGGGCTCATCGACGTGTTCGGCAGCCTGGGCGCGGCGGCCACGGTACCGGGCGGCCAGACGATGAACCCGAGCACGAAGGACATCCTCCAGGTGGTGGAGGCGACGCCGTCCGCCAACGTCATCATCCTGCCGAACAACAAGAACATCATCAACACGGCCAAGCAGGTGCAGGAGCTGACCGAGAAGCAGGTCTGCGTGGTGCCGACCAGGACCATCCCGCAGGGGGTGGTGGCGCTGCTGGCGTTCGACTACGAGGCGGACTTCAAGGCCAACGCGGAAATCATGGAGAAGGCGCTCTCCTCCGTGGTCACCATCGAGATCACGCAGGCGGTGCGGGCGGCCAAGATAAACGGGACGAAAATCAAGCGCAAGCAGCCCATCGGCCTCATGGACGGGGAGCTCATCGCGGTGGGGGACACCCACCTGGCGGTCATCAAGCAGCTGCTGGGGCGGCTGGCCATGGAGAAGTACGAGGTGGTGACCATCTACCACGGCGCGGACGCGGACACGGAGGAGGTGGAGACCATCAACCGGTCCATCGCGGAGCAGTATCCCAACGTGCAGGTGGAGCTCATCAAGGGCGGGCAGCCGCACTACAGCTATATCATATCCGTAGAATAGGCGAGGTACCGGCATGACGGTAAAAATAGTAACGGACACGCTTTCCGACATCACCGGTGACCTGACCGATGAAATCGGCGTGAACGTCGTCCCGCTCTACGTGCGTTTCGGCGAGCGTATCTACCGGGACCGCGTTGACATCACCTCCGAGGAGTTCTACCGGCGGCTGGTGACCGAGGCCGTGCTGCCGTCCACGACGCAGCCCACGCCGAACGATTTCTACCAGGTGTACGAGCAGCTTGCCGAGAGCACGGACGAAATCCTCGTCATCACCGTCTCGAGCAAGCTGAGCGGCACCTTCCAGTCCGCCGCGCAGGCCATCTCGATGATGGAGGGCCGGACGACCAAGATAGAGGTGGTGGACTCCGGCTGCGTGGCCATGACGCTCGGGCTGCCGGTCATCGCCACGGCGAGCCAGGCGGCCAACGGTACGGGGCTGGCGGAGCTGGCGGAGTACGCCCGCGGCGCCTGCCGGCGGACGCACCTGGTGGCCTACTTCGACACGCTGAAATACCTGGCCAAGGGCGGGCGCATCGGGAAGGCGCAGGGGCTGCTCGGCTCGATGCTCTCCGTCAAGCCCATACTGACCCTGCGGGAAGGGGAGATGGCGCCGCTGACGCGGGTACGCTCCAAGAGCGCCGGCATGGACTATCTCCTGAACGCCGTCGCCAGGAAGCCCGAGCTGCTGGCGGTGGAGCACTGCACGACCCCGGAGGACGCCGACGGCCTGGCCGCGCGGCTGCGGCAGGCGTACCCGGACGTGCCCATCTACCGCTCGGTCATCAGCCCGGTCATCGGGACCTACTCGGGGCCGGGGGCCGTCGCGGTTTCCATCCTGGAAGCCGAGTAACAAGCGGAGGGAGGGAGCGTGGCCGTCAAGGTCGTCACGGACAGCGTCTCCGATATCTCGCCGGAACTGGCGACGAGGTTCGGCATCACCGTGGTGCCGCTCAACCTGGTCTTCGGGAACGTGACCTATCTGGACGGGCTCGACATGACCACCGACGAGTTCTACGAGCGGCTCGCCAAGGAAGAAGCCCTGCCGACGACGTCCACGCCCTCGCCGCACGCCTTTGCCCGGGCCTACGACGAGCTGGCGGACGGGGCGGACGGGCTGCTGGTCATCACCATCGGCCGGAAGCTGAGCGCCACCGGCGACGCGGCCCTCAAGGGCCGCGAGCTGATGGGGAAGACGTGCCCGGTCCGCGTGGTGATGTCCGAGAACGCCATGATGGGGGAGGGGCTGCTGGCCATCGCCGCGGCGAAAGCGGCCAGCGACGGAGCGAGCCTCGACGAGCTGGCGGCGCTGACGGAGCGGAACATGGAGCGGGTGGAGCTGCGCATCGCCTTCGACACGCTCGACTACCTCCAGCGGGGCGGGCGCATCGGGCGGGCGCAGGCGCTGTTCGGGTCGCTGCTCGGCATCAACCCGGTGCTCGGCATCAAGGACGGGGAGGTGTTCCCTTTCAAGCGGGAGCGTTCCCGGGCGAAGGCGCTCGACTACCTCTGCGACTTCGTGAGCGGGTTCAAGAGCATCGAAGAGGTGGCGGTGGAAGACGCGACGACGCCGAAGGACGCCGAGGCGGTGGTGGCGTGGCTGAGCGCCGTCTGCGACCGGGACCGCATCTACCGCACCAAGGTGAGCCCGGTCATCGGGACGAACGTGGGGCCGCGGGCGGTGGGCGTGGCGGTGCTGGGGGAGCGGTACAAGGTCTAGGGTCCAAGGTCAAAGCTGCCGCTCGTCCCGAGCCTATCTTCCAGACAAAAAGCGATTCCAGATTTCTTCTATGCTGATGCCATCAGAAGTCAGCCAATGGCTCGGACCTCTGACCGCGTCGCTGGTGAACCCGATTTCTTTCAAGCCGATTTTGGCGAGTTCACTCATGGCATAAGGTTTCTTATTCCATAACAACCTGTCACCAGAAATAGTAGCTTCGTACCCATCAACTTTGTTATTTTGATAATCGTGCAAGAACAAAGTCTGCCCTTCGCGCAGTAATGATGCCTGTACCAACGTATTAAGATGCGTCCTTGGTTTTCGTTTCTTACCAGCAGTGTTTGTGGCCTTACTCTTTTCTCCACCTTCACTTGGGCTTGTTGCATTGAGATGGAACAGGCGTCTCAATGTCATGTTGGGGTTGATTTCCTTGTAGGGTATGGCTTTACTTTGCAGATAGGTAAATACTTCCTCGTCAATCTCAATGGTCTGCATGATTACTCTCCTCTTACCGTTCTTAATGTATTATAGAATAAGAATACGTTCTTGACAATAGTTTCAAGAAGAAATTTTTTAAGTATGTTTGGCATATGGTCGTAAGAATATAGAATGCAATTTACCTGCATGTGACGACCGTAATGGTTTCCTGAGGTGTGCGTTTCCGGGCCCGTTGTGACTATAATGGGAGCGCATGGACACCGGGGCGCTGAGGAAAATCCTGGAGCTGGAGCGGCAGCGGGGCTGCGCGGACAGCGCCGTCATCGGCGGGCTGGACCGGTTCCTGGCGAACTGGACGGCGGCCAATGCCGGGAGCCTGCCGGACAAGAGCGCCGCGGCCCGGTTCCGCGCGCTGTTCACCCCGAAGTACGCCGGTCTGACGCCGGCCGAACGCCAGGCGTGGATAGAAAAGGTCTTCGGCTGGCTGGACGCTCCCGCCAAGGCGCTCCCCACGGGTGAGAGACCCGCCAAACCCGCCGCGCCGGTCCGCCGCAAGACGGCCCTGAAGCCGAAGAAGGAGCCGTCTCCCGCGGCGGTCAAGGCGCTCGACAGCCCGGTGACGGTGGTCAAGGGCATCAGCGACGCCCTGGCGGCCAAGTTCAAGAAGCTCGGCGTGAAAACGGTGCGCGACCTGCTCTACTTCTTCCCGCACCGGCACGTCGACTACTCCCAACTGAAGACCATCGCCGAGCTGCGGCCCGGCGAGGAGCAGACGGTGGTCGTCAACGTGTGGGAGGCCAAGGAGGCGCGGCCGGGAGGCCGCAGGAGCACCGAGGCCATCGTGGGGGACAGCTCTGGCAACATGCGGGTCATCTGGTTCAACCAGCCGTACCTGGCGCGGACGCTCAAGACGAACAGCCGCGTGGTCCTGAGCGGGCGGGTCAACGTGTTCCGGGGGCAGACGGTCTTCCAGAGCCCGGAGTGGGAGTTCGAGGAGCGGCAGGACACGGTGCACACCGGGCGGCTCGTGCCGGTGTACCCCCTCACCCAGGGGCTGCGGCCGCGGCAGGTGCGGAAGCTGATGAAGGAGTTCCTCGACCTGTGGGCGCCGCAGCTCAGCGACTTCCTGCCGGAGAACCTGAAAAAGCGGCTCGATTTCCTCGATTTGCCGACGGCGGTCGCCCAGGCGCACTACCCGGACGACGCCGCGCTCAAGGACCGGGCGCGGGTGCGGCTGGCCTTCGACGAGCTGTTTTTGCTCCAGCTCGGGGTGATGAGCAAGAAGCGGGAGTGGCAGGAGACGCGGCCCGGCACGGCGCTCGACATCTACGTCCCGGTGCTGGAGCGGTTCCTCACGTCGCTGCCATACACGCTCACCGGGGCGCAGGCCAACGTGCTCAAGGAAATCCTGGCGGACCTGGCCCGGCCGCTGCCGATGAGCCGGCTCCTCCAGGGCGAGGTGGGGAGCGGCAAGACGGTCATCGCCACGGCGGCGCTGCTGACGACGGTGGCCAACGGCTACCAGGCCGCCTTCATGGCCCCGACGGAAATCCTCGCCGAGCAGCATTTCTTAACACTAACCGGTCTTCTGCGGGCGCTCGGGGAGGAGGAAGGGGAGGGGTACGTGCGGACGTACACCGGCATCCTCGACCGGCCGGTCACGGTGGCGCTGCTCATCGGGGACATCAAGCAGAAGGGCAAGAAGGGGCTGCGGCAGCAGATAGAGAGCGGGGACATAGACCTTGTCATCGGGACGCACGCGCTCGTGCAGAAGGACGTCGCTTTTTCAAAGCTCGGCTTCGCCGTCGTTGACGAGCAGCACCGCTTCGGGGTGGAGCAGCGGGCGGCGCTGCGGGACAAGGGGTTCAACCCGCACATGCTGGTGATGACGGCCACGCCCATCCCGCGGACGCTGGCGCTGACGCTGTACGGGGACCTCGACCTGAGCGTCATTGACGAGCTGCCGCCGGGGAGGCAGAGCATCAAGACGAGGTGGCTCAAGCCGAACCAGCGGGAGGCGGCCTACGGTTTCGTGCGGAAGCAGGTAGGCGAGGGACGGCAGGCGTTCATCCTGTGCCCGCTCGTCGAGGAGTCCGACGCGGTGATGGCGCAGGCGGCGGTCGCCGAGCACGAGCGGCTCTCCCGCGAGGTCTTTCCCGAGCTCCGGCTGGGGCTGCTGCACGGGCGGATGAAGGCGGCGGACAAGGACGCGGTGATGGCGGCGTTCCGGGCGGGGGAGCTGGACATTCTGGTCTCGACGCCGGTCATCGAGGTGGGCATCGACATCCCCAACGCGACGGTGATGCTCATCGAGAGTGCCGACCGGTTCGGGCTGTCGCAGCTCCACCAGTTCCGGGGGCGCGTGGGGCGGGGCGAGCACCAGAGCTACTGCATGCTGCTGTCCGAGAACCCGTCGGAGGTGGGACGGGCCCGACTTGACATAATAGAGACGACCGAGGACGGGTTCCGGCTGGCCGAGGAGGACCTCAAGCTGCGGGGACCGGGCGAGTTCTTCGGGACGCGGCAGAGCGGGCTGCCGGACCTGCGGATGGCGAAGATATCCGACGTGGCGCTGCTGGAGCAGGCCCGCGACGAGGCGACGAGGCTGTTCAAGACCGACCCGGAGCTTGCGGCCGGGGAGCACCAGGCCCTCAGGGCGGAGATGGTGCGCGTCTGGCGGGGCGCCGGGGAGTGGAGCTGAGCGGCGCATTTCTTTATGAAATAATATGATTTCTTAATGCGGCTTTATCCCGGCCTGTCCTATGCTGGAGACAGCCGGGGATCGGGGGAAATAACCACGGCGGGACAGGAGTGAAGCCAAACTACACCCACGTCATCGTGAACCCGGCGGCCGGCGCCGGCAAGACCGGCAAAACGTGGCCGCGCATCCTGGAGCTGTTCCGGGCGGCCGGGCTGAGGTTCGAGCACGCGCTCACCGAGGCGCCGGGCCACGCGGTAGAGCTGGCCAAAGCGGCGGTGGGGCGCGGCTACCGGACGGTCATCTCCGTCGGCGGGGACGGCACCATCAACGAGGTGGTCAACGGCCTCCACCAGTCCGGCGGCCTGGCCGCCACCGCCCTCGGCATCATCAGCACCGGCACCGGCGGCGACTACGGCCGCACGCTGGGGCTGCCGCGGCATTTCCGGGACGCCGTGGCCAGGCTCCGGGAACCGCAAAAGAGGGTGGTGGACGTGGGGGTGGTGTTCCAGGGCGAAAGCGGCGAGCCGCGGCTCTTCGCCAACTTCGCCGGGATGGGCTTCGACGCCGAAATCGTCCGGCGCACGACGCAGCAGTACAAGGCCTTGGGGGCGCTCGGCTCCTACCTGGCCGGGCTGCTGGCCACGCTCGTCACCTACAAGAACCGGACTATCGTGCTGAAGCTCGACGGGGAAGAGACGGAGCGGCGGGTCTGCACGGTCATCATGAACAACGGGCGCTACGGCGGCGGGGGGATGAAGACGGCGCCGGAGGCGGATATCAGCGACGGGCTGCTCGACGTGCTCGTCATCGGGGACGTGAGCAAGCCGGACCTGCTCAAATCCCTGCCGCGGATTTACAGCGGCACGCACCTGACCCATCCCAAGGTGGACCTCTACCGGGTGCGCGAGATAGAGGTGAGGTCGCTCGACGGAGCGGTGCCGCTCCAGGCGGACGGCGAGCTGCTGGGGACCTCGCCGGCCCGGTTCACGGTTTTACAAAACTCACTGACGGTCCTGGTCTGACGACCGACGGAGGAGGACACGCCCGATGATGAAGGTATTCACGACCGCCCACGGGCGGACGATGTTCTGGCTGCTCGGCCTACTGGTGGCGTTCGTCATCCTCGACGGGGTCATCACGGAGCTGCTGCTGGCGCACGGGCTGGCGCGGGAGAGCAATCCCTTCCTGGAGCCGCTCGTGGGCGAGCCCGGGTTCATGGTGCTGAAATCGGTCGGGGCGCTGGTGGCGGCGTTCATCCTGTGGGACATCTACCGGCACTGGCCGAAGCTGGCCACCATCGCCGCGTGGGTGCTGGTGAGCGCCTACGGGGTGATCGTGCTCTGGAACACGAGCCTGTTCCTCACAGGTTGATATCCGCCGCCCGGTGCTCGCGGGGGCGCCGCCAGACGGGGACGGTATCCGGGAGCACGTCCACGAACTCGACCGTCCGCGGGAGCTTGTAGTCCGCCATCCTGCCCTGGCAGAACTGGCGCAGCTCCTGCTCGGTGGCGGCAGCGCCCGGCTTCAGTTTCACCAGCGTCTTGATGGTCTCGCCGCGGACGAGGTCTATCTCGCCGAGGGCCCTGACGCCGGCCACGGCGGGGTGGGTGCCGATGACGGCCTCGATATCGCTCGGAAAGACGTTCTGGCCTTTCAGGATAATCATGCGGCGCTTGCGGGCGGTGACGGCGAGGAAGCCGCGGGCGTCCACCCGGCCGATATCCCCGGTATGGAGCCAGCCGCCGCGGAGGGCGCGGGCGGTATCTTCCGGCTTGCCGTAGAAGCCGGTCATGAAGGGGCCGCGGAGGCAGATTTCGCCCTCGGTGCCGGTGGGGGATTCGCTATCGTTCTCGTCGAGGATTTTCAGCTCCCAGCAGGGGAGGGTAAGGCCGGAGGAGCCGGCCGGGCCGGAGCCATCGAGGGGCATCATCGTCACGTGGCAGACGGACTCGGTGAGGCCGTAAATCTCGGTGATGGCGAGGCCGAAGTGCTCCTTGAACAGCGTGACGACGGGGGGTTCGAGGGGGGCGCCGCCGCTGACGCAGAGCCGCAGGGAGGAGAGGTCGTGCCGGATGCCCTCCCGCCGGGCGACGTTGATGAGGAGCGAGTAGATGTAGGGCACGCCCATGTACATGGTGCCCTTCTCGCGCTCGACGGTCTCCATGAAGCTGTGGATGGAGCGGCCGGTGCCGGGCACGATGACGAGCCGGTTGCCGCGCATGACGGAGGCGAGCAATACGGCGGTGAGGCCGAACTGGTGGTAGGTGGGCAAGGCGAACTGCACCATGACATCGTCGGCGGTCTGGCGGAAGGTGTCCGCCGAGTCCCGCGCCTCCCAGCAGACGGCGAGGTGGGAGAGGGCGACGCCGTGGGGCGTGAGGGTAGGGCCGCCGGTGTAGGAGACGATGCAGACATCGCGGGGGTCAATGGCGACGTCCGGGGCAACAGGAGACTCACTGGCGAGGAGGTCCTCGAAGCGGTGGAAGCGGCCGCGGAACCGCTCCCCGAAGGTAATGATGTGCTCCAGGCCGAAGCGGTCAACGTCACCAATGACGGATTCCAGGCAGTCCGGCTCGGCGATGAGGACTCTGGGGGTGCAGTCCCCGAACAGGCTGACGAGCTCATTGCCGACGTAGCGGGGGTCGAGCGGCACGGCGACGGCGCCGGCCTTCATGATGCCGAAGAAGGCGGCGGCGAAGGCGGGATTGGAGCCCTGGATGGTGGCGACGCGGTCGCCCTTGCCGACGCCGAGGCGGACGAGGGCGTTGGCGACGCGGTTGGCGTCCTCATCGAGGCGGGCGAAGGACATTCGTTCCTCGTCCATGACGAGGGCGGTCCTGTCCCCGAAGCGGCGGGCGGAGGTCTCGAGGACGGCCTTGAGGGTCCGGTCGTGCGGCGGTGTTGACGTCATAGTCCCCTTCTAACAGCGAATCCCCCCAGAACCGCGCAACGGGCCTCATCCCTGTTCGTTCGGGGGGACAAATTTTCCGTTCCCAGTATATCAAACCGGGCGATGTTTGGAAAGGCCGGGGCGGGCCGGTCCGAGGAGGGACTTGACCTCGCGGTTGGTAAGGGGCCGGACCTCGCCCTCGGGGAGGTCGCCGAGGAGGAGGGTGCCGATGCGGACGCGTCGCAGGCCGGTGACGCGATGGCCGAAGTGCTCGAACATGCGGCGGACCTGGCGCTTGCGGCCCTCGTGGATGACGACGCGGTAGTGGTAGCGGGCGCCGGCGCGGAGCTTCGAGACGCGGGCCGGGGCGGTGCGGCCGTCCTCCAGCTCGATGCCCTGGTCCATCAGTTTCAGCTCGGCGGGCCGGAGGGTGCCCGGGGTCTGGACGAGGTACTCCTTCTCCTGCTCGAAGCGGGGGTGGGTCAGCCGGTAGGTGAGGTCGCCGTCATTGGTGAGGAGGAGCAGGCCGGTGGTGTCCATATCGAGCCGGCCGACCGGGTAGAGGCGGTGTTTCCTATACTTCTCCGGGAGGACGTCCAGCACCGTGGCGCGGCCGCGGTCGTCAGTGACGGTGGAGAGGACGCCCTCCGGCTTGTTGAGGGCGAGGACGATGACGCGGTGCGGGGCGAGGTCCACCTTGCGGTTATCGAGGAAAACGCTGTCCCCGGCGGGGTCAACGGGGTGGTTGAAGGACTCGGCGACCCGGCCGTTGACGGTGACGCGGGCGGCCTTGATGGCGTCCGTCATCTTCCGCCGCGAGCCGAGACCGGCGTCCGTGAGGACCTTGATAAGGGGTTTGGTGGGCATACCTAAGTATACGGCGTGGCGGCAGGCGTTGACCAGCGAGGGTTTTCCGGGTGCCGGCACTCAGAAGGGGCCGGGGCCAGCACCCAGGCCGGGTGAGGGCGGGCACCCATACCCCGGTCGCGAGGGCGACCTACTGCCGGTGCGGCCAGCCGTGGTATACTGGTACGACAGAGCGCCGGGAGGGCAGGTTGGACGCCATTGACATCGCCAGGAAGGCCGTGGACATCGCCAGCGACAAGCAGGGCGGGGACATCGTTTTGCTGGACGTGCGGGGCGTGTGCAGCTTCGCGGACTACTTCGTCATCGCCACCGGGGAGAGCACCCGGCAGCTCCGCACCATCCTCGACGAGACGCGCAAGGCGCTCAAGGAGGCGGGGGTGCTGCCCCACCACGAGGAGGGCGGCACGGACACCGGCTGGATGCTGCTCGACTACGGCGACGTGGTCATCCACCTGTTCGGTCCCGAGGAGCGGGCCTACTACGACCTCGACGGCCTGTGGCGGGACGGCACCACGGTGCTCACCATCCAGTAGCGGGGACGAATCTAGAAAATCTCGTCCGGCGCGAAGTAGATGGCAATCTCCACCTCCCCGTTCTCCGGCGAGTCCGAGGCGTGGGTCGAGTTGCGCTGCACGTCCAGCCCGTAGTCCTTGCGGATGGTGCCGGGGCCGGCGTTAGCGGGGTTGGTGGCCCCCATGATCCTGCGGATGCGGGCGATGGCGTCGTCCCCGGTGAAGACGGCGGCCACGATGGGCGTGGAGGTGATGTAGTCCACCAGGTCCCTGAAGAACGGCTTGTCCCGGTGGACGGCGTAGTGGCGCTCGGCGGTGGCGCGGTCCAGGTGGAGCATTTTCAGCGCGGCGAGGTGGAGGCCGTCCGCCTGGAGGCGGGACAAAATTGCCCCGGCGAGGTCGCGTTCCATGGCGTCCGGCTTGACGAGTACGAGAGAGCGTTCCATCGTTATCTCCTGAAAGATCGTTATTTGAAGAGGGCCCGGAGGTCGTCCAGGGTGATGCCGGCGAGCGAGTCCACGACGCGGTCGGCGGCCCGGAGGCTGTCATCCGGGTGGCTGTTGGTGACGGCGAGGGCTTTCATGCCGGCGCTCCTGGCGGCGGCCACGCCGGCGACGGCGTCCTCGATGACGGCGCAGCGGGCGGGCTCGACGCCGAGCTTCAGGGCGGCGAGGAGGAACACGGCCGGGTCCGGCTTGCTCTCCTTGACCTCGATACCGCTGGCGATGGCCTGGAAGCAGTCCTTGATGCCGAGGCCGTCCAGTATGACGTCAATGTTGGGGTAGGGGGCGGAGGTGGCGATGGCGGCGGGTATCCCGGCCGCGTTGAGGGCGCGGACGAGCTCGACGGCGCCGGGCAGGGGGATGACGTTCTTACGGACGAGCTCCCGGTAGAGGTGCTGCTTCTCCCCGGTGACCTTATCGAACTCCGCCTGCGAAATGTCATCGCCGAGGGCGAAGTGGATAATGGTATCATGGCGGCGGCCGAAGAACCGCATGAAATCCTCCTTCCCGAAGGAGACGCCGCGCCGGCCGAAGACCTCGACCCAGGCCCGGTAGTGGAAGTCCGCGGTATCCGCGATGACGCCGTCCATATCCCAGATGACGGCCGCGAGCCCGGCCTCAGACATGGTCCTGCTTCTCCCGGACGAGGTCGCCCTGCGGGGCGGTGTTGGCCACGATGAACTGCTTGGCGGTGGCCTCGGCGACGACGGTGCCGTCGGCGAGGGCCAGGGCGCCTTCGGTCTCGATTATCTTCTTGCGCCGGCGGGTGACGCGGGCGGTCACGATGAGCGTGGCGTCCACCGGGATGGGCTGGCGGATGCGGATGGTGATGGAGGCGGTGAGGCAGGTGTGGCCGGTGGCGTAGGCGACGTTGCTCATGGCCTCGTCGAGCAGCGTGCCGGTGAGGCCGCCGTGGAGGAGGCCCGGCCAGCCCTGGAAGTGCTTTTCCGGCGTGTACTCGGCGCGGACGGCGTCGCCCTCGCGGGTGAATTTCAGCTTGAGGCCGACGGGGTTATTGACTCCGCAGCCGAAGCAGAAACCCTCGTTGAGGTCAGTATTGAGGGTAACCCTGGGAAGTTCCATGGGGTGCTCCAGGGGCGGCGCTAGAAGTGGCGCCAGCCCGATTGTTCCAGGTTATAGAGGTGGCCCCCGGTATCCACGAGGGAAACCGAGCCGGGGTGCTCCTCGACGATTTCGCCGATGACGGCGATGGGATAGTTTATCTCGTTCACGGCGGCGGTGACGGCGTCCGGGGCGCCGGTGAAGAGGAGCTCGTAGGACTCGCCGCCGGAGAGGGTGAGCTCGACGGCGCGCTCCGGGAAGAGCTGCTGGAGGTCCTTGCCGAGGGGGAGCTTTTCCACGTTAATCTTGGCGCCGACGCGGCTCGCCCGGCAGATGTGCTGCAGGTCCGCCACGAGGCCGTCGCTGAGGTCAATGGCGGTGGTGATGCCGTTCTTGACGAGGGACTGGGCCTCGATAAAGCGGGGCATGGGCTTGAGGAAGGCGTTGCGGAAGCGGCGGGTGGCGTCCTTCCCGAAGGAGAGCCCGTTCGTCAGCATCTCGCGGCCGGCGGCGGCGTAGCCGGGGCGGCCGGTGACGGCGACGACATCGCCGATGCGGGCCGTCGAGCGGCGGAGCAGGATGTCCTCGCGGCCCGAGCCGAGCACGGTAATGGAGATGACCATCACCGGCGAGCGGGCCACGTTGCCCCCGATGAGGGTCAGGCCGAGCTGGTTGGAGAGCTCCAGCATGCCGAGGTAGAGGCCGCGGACGTCCTGGACGAGGGTATCGTCCGGGAGGTTGAGGGAGACGAGGGCGTAGTCCGGCACGCCGGCCATGGCGGCGATATCGCTGACGTTGATGGCGAGGGCCTTCCAGCCGAGCTCCTTCCAGGTGCCGAGGCCGCGCTGGAAGTGAACGCCTTCCACCATGGCGTCCACGGTGGCGAGCTGGATCTCGTCCGGGATGCGCCAGGCGGCGGCGTCATCGCCGATGCCGATGTAGAGCCGGGGGTTCGGCGGCTGGTGGGCTTGACCGTCCGAAATCAGTTTTGCCAGGAAATCAATAAGGCCGAACTCTCCCAGCTCCGAGACTTTCATAGTGCCAGTATAGCATACCGGGGCCTGCGAGGGCCACGCGGCCCGGGCCGGACGGCGAGGCTAGCGGGGCTCGCCGGCGGGGGCTTCCACCGGCACCGCCGCATCGTCACGGCGGTGGGACCGGCGGAGGCGCACACCCTGGAAAACGGCGAAGCCGATGCCGAGGGCCGCGCCGATGACGGCCAGGACGCGGTCCGACGCCATGTAGGGCAGCACGAAGCCGGCGACGAGCAGGACGAGGCCTGCCCCGCCGAAGAGCGTCATCAGGACGAGTTCCAGTCCGGTATGTCCGTTATCGTTCATGGTCCCAGCCTTTCCGGGGGAGTGTTGCACTGGATACAACGTAAAAGGGGCGGAAAGGTTAGGGGTGAACGACTACCGGCTTTTCACCCAGTCAATGAAGCCCTGAGTACTGGTAAATTCCCTGTAAAAATCGTCGGAAAACACAAGGTTGATTCTAGCTCCAGGCATGTCGAATGCCCAGTGTCTCAACCAGTTACTGATGCTTTGTTCTATCGGCTCGGCTGTCAACAGACCCCAGGTATTCATTCCGGTAAAATAGTGTCCTGCCGGATCGAGTATCGTGAATTTCCCTCCTGTTACAGGGAATCCTACTGCCACATGGGCCGAATCATCATTCTCGATCCCGATTACCCATACGGCGTACGAATCCTGATTGTAGGCAATCATCAGGCTGGCCAGCAAGGTGGCCATATCTTCACAATCACCGGTCATGTCGGTGAGGGTCTCCTCAGGAGTTTTCCAGCAATCGTGGCACCACTTGACCATCTGACCGAGAGCGTGGGGCATGATTGGAGAGAGACTGTCGGTCTGGTATTCGATGGTGCTGGAGACCCAATTGTAGAAGCGGTTGTAGTCAGTCCATATATCCTCTGCCACGTTTGTGAAATCGCCAGCGAGATAATGCGCTTTTTCAGCCACTGTAGCATTATCAGGAGTAACATAATCGGTCGCGTACTCTTTCCAATCCCACCGAGCATTGATGGTGTCCCGCAGGTCCGCATATTGATTCCGCATTTGTGAATTCAACGATTCGGTCGTTTTTAGCCGTGATC
>DAOUEG010000100.1:0-60528 GCA_034430495.1 Dehalococcoidales bacterium | reverse complement strand
TCAAGCCCGGGGATGACGGAACGATGGATATACCGGGGCGGCGGGCCGACAGGCCCGGCGCCTCTCCTTTTGTGTCATTCCCGCGAAAGCGGGAATCCAGCTAAGGGAGAGATGGATCCTCGGGTCAAGCCCGAGGATGACAGAACGATGGATATACCGGGGCGGCGGCCGAAAGGCCGCCGCCCCGCGGGGGTACCAACTCCGGCGTGCCGGGAGCCCGGAGCCGCTAGAACTTGATGACCTTGGGCTCTTCCGTGAACGAAGCGATCGTGGCGGTCGCGTCCTTGAGGTAGAGCACCTGGCAGTTGCCGTCGGTGGCGGAATAGCGGTTCCGGAGGTTGGGGTAGGCTTCGAGCATGGCTTCCCGGGCCTCGTCGCGGTCGTCCTCGACGGCGGCGGCCGAGATGCGGATCCACTTGCCGCCGGTCATGGCGCAAATCTCGACGCTGGGGTTCGCGCCCATCTGCTTGGAAACGTCCTTCACCTTGCCGGTCTGGATGTACAGCTTGCCGTCATAGATGTGGGCGGTGCCGAAGGGGCGCACCCGGGGGCGGTTGCCCTCGACGGTGGCCAGGTAGTAGGTGCCGGCGGCTTTCAGAAAATCGTATACTTCCTGCACTATGGTTCCTCCATTGAATAGTGTGATGATTTCATGCTAACCTATCTTTCTGCTCCGGCGCAAGGCTGGCGGCTACCGTGTCGCCGGGACGGCGGCCGCCGTCATCCGGGCCCGCTTCAAAGCTGAAAACGGTGCCGACGGTGTGGATTTTATACAAATGTAACGTTTTCCGCGCCGGTGTCGGCACCGGCCTGCGGCCGGTAAGTGTATACTACAAAGTGGGTAGCTCGACCTGCCGCGGATGTCGAGGGGGAACACCGGCGGCGGGACGGGCCGAAGGCGCCGGCCGGAAGTCCGGCGCCTGAGAACCGAACGGAGCGAGGCCATGAGCGATTCGAACGACACCACCGGCACACCTTCCCCCGGCGCCGCCTCCCGGCAGACGGAGAAAGAACTCCAGCACCTGCCCGTCAAGGACGTGATGGCGCGGCTGGGCACCTCCGAGGAGGGCCTGACCGCCGCCGAAGCCAAAAAGCGCCTGGCCACCTACGGCTATAACGAGATAGAGGAAAAGCGGGTCAGTCCCTGGCTCAAGTTCCTCTCCTATTTCAAAGGTCCCATCCCCATCATCATCATCGTGGCGGCCATCCTCTCGGCGGTGCTGAAGCACTGGCCGGACGTGGGGGTCATCCTGGCGCTGCTCGTGCTCAACGCCGTGGTGGGCTTCCGCGAGGAATACCAGGCGGACAGCGCCATCGCGGCGCTCAAGAAGGAGCTGGCCCTCAAGGCCAAGGCGCGGCGGGATGGCGCCTGGGACACCATTAACGCCCGCGAGCTCGTGCCAGGCGACGTGGTGCGGCTGCGCATCGGGGACATCATCCCGGCGGACGCCCGGCTCCTGGACGGCGACCCGGTCCAGGTGGACCAGTCCGCCCTGACCGGGGAATCGCTGCCGGTGGAGCACGGGCCGGGCGACGCGGTCTTTTCCGGCTCGGTCCTGAAACAGGGCGAGATCGAGGCGGTGGTCTACGCGACGGGCGGCGGCACCTACTATGGCAAGACCGCCGAGCTGGTGGCCTCGGCGAAGACGACGAGCCACCTCCAGCGGGCGGTGCTCAAGATCGCGGACTACCTGCTCGTCATCGCGGCGGTGCTGGCGGTCATCATCATCGGGGTGGCCATCGCCCGGCACGACCCGGTGCTGGAGGTGCTGCAGTTCGTGCTGGTGCTGACCATCGCGGCGGTGCCGGTGGCCATGCCGGCCGTCCTCTCGGTGACGATGGCCCTCGGCTCGCGGACGCTGGCAGCCAAGCAGGCCATCGTGACCAAGCTCACGGCGGTCGAGGAGGTGGCCGGCATTGACGTGCTGTGCTCGGACAAGACCGGCACGCTCACCAAGAGCGAGCTGACCCCCGGCGACCCCTACGTGGCCGAGGGCTTCAGCGCCGAGGACGTCATCCTCTACGCGGCACTCGCCTCGCGGGCTGAGGACCAGGACCCCATTGACCTGGCCGTCATCGGCGGGGTCAAGGACACCCGGAAGCTGGCCGATTATACGATAGGGCACTTCCAGCCGTTCGACCCGGTCAGCAAGCGGACCGAGGCGGACGTCAGCCCTGGGGAAGGCAAGGCGTTCAAGGTCTCCAAAGGGGCGCCCCAGGTCATCCTGGCGCTCGACCCGGACGAGGAGAAAATCTCGGCGGCGGTCAACGCCGCCGTCAACGAGTTCGCCACCCGCGGGTTCCGCTCGCTCGGCGTGGCCAGGACCGACGATAAAGGCGCCTGGCGGTTCGCCGGGGTGATACCCCTCTTCGACCCGCTGCGGGACGACACCCGGGAGACGATTGACGCCGCCCGTGAGATGGGCCTGCGGGTCAAGATGGTGACCGGCGACCAGGTGGCCATCGCCAGGGAGATAGGGCGGCAGCTGGATTTGGGGGCCAACATCATTGACGCGAGCCTGTTCGACGAGGCCGCCCATACCCAGCGGGGACAGATGGAGGACGCCATCGAAGCGGCGGACGGCTTCGCCCAGGTCTTCCCGGAGCACAAGTACCACATCGTCGAGGTGCTCCAGCAGCGGGGGCACATCGTCGGCATGACCGGCGACGGCGTCAACGACGCCCCGGCCCTCAAGAAGGCGGACGCCGGCATCGCCGTGTCCGGCGCGACCGACGCGGCGCGGGCGGCGGCGGACATCGTGCTGCTGCTGCCGGGCCTTTCCGTCATCATTGACGCCATCCGGGAGAGCCGCAAGATTTTCCAGCGGATGCTCAACTACTCCATCTACCGCATCGCCGAGACGGTGGCCCTGCTCGGGTTCCTGACACTGGCCATCCTCATCTTCAAGGTCTACCCGGTCACCGCCATCATGGTGGTGCTGCTGGCCATCCTCAACGACGGTGCCATCCTCTCCATCGCCTATGATAACGTGCGGGGCGCGGGCAAGCCGGAGCGCTGGAACATGCGGGAGGTGATGGGCGTGGCGACGGTGCTCGGCGGCTTCGCCATGCTGCGGTCGTTCGGGGTCTTCGCCCTGGGGGAGACGGCCTTCCACCTCAACACGGACGTCATCCGCACCATGATATACCTCAACCTGTCCATCGGCGGGCACCTGACGCTGTTCGCGGCCCGCACCCGGGGGCCGTTCTGGTCCATCAGACCGGCCAACATCCTGCTCATCGCCGTCATCGGGACGCAAATCGTCGCCACCTTCATCGCGGTGTACGGCTGGCTGATGACGCCGCTCGGCTGGTACTACGCCGGCATCGTCTGGGCGTACTCGCTGGTGGCGTTCCTGGTGCAGGACTGGGTCAAGATGGGCGGGCAGCGCATCTTCGGCAGCGAGCACTCGGGGCTCTACGGCCGCCACGCCGGCGAGGCCAGCTAGGCCGCCGTTCGGCGCTCTTTCCGACTTGACAGGCCCGCGGCCAGGGCGTAATCTAAATACCTAGATACTCAATGTATACACCCCCGGCCGGCGGGTGAGAAAAACAGGCGGCATGGTTCTCGAACGCGTACAATCACCGGCGGACCTCAAGGGTCTTTCCACGCAGGAGCTCACTACCCTGGCGGATGAAATCCGGCAGTACCTGGTGCGCACCGTCTCGGAGACGGGCGGGCACCTGGCCTCGAGCCTCGGCGTCGTGGAGCTGACCATCGCGCTGCACCGTGTCTTCAACAGCCCGGTGGACAAAATCATCTGGGACGTGGGGCACCAGAGCTACCCCCACAAGCTGCTCACCGGGCGGCGGGACGCCTTCAGTACCCTGCGCCAGTACGGCGGCCTCTCCGGCTTCACGGTGCGCGGCGAGAGCCCCCACGACGCCTTCGGGGCGGGGCACGCCGGGACCTCCGTCTCGGCGGCGCTCGGCATGGCGCTGGCGCGGGACCTCAGCGGGGGGGACCACCACGTCGTCGCCGTCATCGGGGACGGGTCCATCGGGGCCGGGATGGCGCTCGAAGCCGTCAACCACGCCGGCCACGCCGGGGCCAAGCTCATCGTCATCCTCAACGACAACGGCATGTCCATCTCCCCGAGCGTGGGGGCGGTCTCCCGGCTGCTCAACCAGGTGAAGTTCGACCGGCGCTACAGCGTCGCCAAGAACCGGCTCCAGCGCATTCTGGCCAAACTGCCGCTCGGCGCGTTCACCTGGAAGTGGAGCGAGCGGGTCAAGAGCCGCATGGAGGGCGTGCTGCTGCCGAACGTGTTCTGGGAGCAGCTCGGCTTCTCCTACCTGGGGCCGGTGGACGGGCACAACCTGACCGAGCTGGAAGCGGCCCTCAAGCGGGCGCGGGACTTCGAGAGCGGCCCGACGCTCGTCCACGTGCTGACCAAGAAGGGCAAGGGGCATGCCCCGGCCGAGGAGAACGCCAGCAAGTTCCACGGCGTGGCGCCGAACGGCCGCAAGAAGAGCCTGGCCCCCACCTACAGCGCGTTCTTCGGGGAAACGCTCGTCAAGCTCATGAAAGATAACGAGCGTATCGTCGTCATCACGGCCGCGATGCTCGACGGCACCGGGCTGACCAAGGTGGCGGAAGCCTACCCGGAGCGGGTCTTCGACGTGGGCATCTGCGAGCAGCACGCGGTGACGCTGGCCGCCGGGCTGGCCGCCGAGGGGTTCGTGCCGGTGGTGGCCATCTACTCCACCTTCCTCCAGCGGGCCTACGATCAGATCCTCCACGACGTCTGCCTCCAGAACCTGCCGGTGGTGTTCGCCGTGGACCGGGCGGGCCTGGTGGGGGACGACGGCAAGACGCACCAGGGCAGCTTCGATATTTCCTATTTGCGCTCGATACCGGACCTCGTCGTGGCGGCGCCGCGGGACAAGAACGAGTTCCAGCACCTGCTGGCGACGGCGGTGAGCGCCGGCCGGCCGGTGGCGCTCCGCTACCCGCGCGGCGCGGCCGAGGGCGTCACGCCGGACCGCGAGTTCCATCGCCTTCCGATTGGCGAGGGCGAGCTGCTGCGGAAGGGGAGCGACGCGGCTATCCTTGCCATCGGGGTAACGGTGGTCCCGGCCCTGACGGCCGCCGCGGCGCTGGCCGAAGAGGGCATCGAGTGCGCCGTGATGGACGCGCGGTTCGCCAAGCCGCTCGACGCCGAGCTGATAGAGGAGCTGGCCGCCGAAACGGGGCGGCTGCTGACCGTCGAGGAGAACACGCTCGCCGGGGGGTTCGGGAGCGCCGTGCTGGAGCTGGTGGCGGAGAAGGGCCTCGACGTACGCGTCGCCTGCCTGGGGCTGCCGGACCGGTTCATCGAGCACGGCACGCAGGACCTGCTGCGCTCGCTGCTGAGCCTCGACGCCGAGGGCATCGCGGACCGGCTCAAGGGGGCCTTTCCGGAACTCCTGGCGCCGACCCGCCGCTGACGAAGGGAAACGACCGTGAACAAATTGCCGACTGTATTCGAAGACCACCGCCAGGCCATTGACGGCGAGCTGCGGGCCGTACTGGCGGAGCACCCTTCGCCGCTCTACGATATGCTCCGCTACCACCTCGGCTGGATTGACGAGCGGGGCAACGACCGCACCGAGCCGGCCGGCAAGGCGCTGCGGCCGACGCTCTGCCTGCTCGCCTGCGAGGCGGTGGGCGGGGACTACCGGGCGGCCCTCCCGGCGGCGGCGGCGCTGGAGCTCGTCCACAACTTCTCCCTTATCCACGACGACATCCAGGACGGCGACGAGCAGCGGCGGCACCGCCCCACGGTGTGGGCGGTCTGGGGCCAGGCGCAGGCCATCAACGCCGGTACCGCGATGCGCGTTTTGGTCAACTCGGCGCTGAAACGGCTCGAAGACCACGGCGTGAGCCCGGCCAGGCGGCTGAAAATCCAGGAGCTGCTCGACGAGGCATCGCTGCGGCTCATCGAGGGGCAGTACCTCGACATTGATTACGAGAAGCGGCTCGATATCACCGTGGCGGACTACCTCCGCATGATAGAGGGCAAGACGGGGGCGCTCATCGCCTGCGCGCTCGAAGCCGGGGCGGCGCTCGGCACCG
The DNA here is from genome assembly GCA_034430495.1 of Dehalococcoidales bacterium. Taxonomy (GTDB): domain Bacteria; phylum Chloroflexota; class Dehalococcoidia; order Dehalococcoidales; family RBG-16-60-22; genus DAOUEG01. Next base: position 54,470 of record DAOUEG010000100.1, on the reverse strand, counting down.
ACGACACGGAGATAATCGAGGGCTACCGGCAGCTCGGCCTGGCCATCGGCCTGAGCTTCCAGATACGGGACGACATCCTCGGCATCTGGGGGAACCAGGACGTGCTCGGCAAGCCGCTGGCGAGCGATATCATCCGGCGGAAGAAGACGCTGCCCATCGTCCACGCGCTGGAGCACGCCCGGGACGGCTGCCGGGCGCAGCTCGAGGCCTACTACGGCAACGGGCACAGCCAGGGGTCCGTGCCGGACGTCCTCGATATCCTCAACCGGGTGGGGGCGCGTGACTACGCGCTCCGGATGGACGGCGGCTACACCCGTGAGGCGCGGGCCATACTGGCGGACCTGCCGGCCACCGACGCCGCGCGAAAGCAGTTCGAGGAGCTCATCAGCTTCCTCGAGGAGCGCGGCTTCTAGTCCGATCCCAAGGAGCGACCGTGGCAGCACGCCGAACCGAACCGCGGACTTCCTATCGCAAGGCGGAGCACCTGCGGCTCTGCCTGAGCGACGACGTGGGCGGGCCGGGGACGACCGGCCTGGAGGAGTACGCCTTCGTCCACCAGGCGCTGCCGGAGCTCGACCGCGACCTGATTGGCCTCGCCATTGATTTGTTCGGGAAGCGTTTGAACGCGCCGCTCGTCATCAGCGGCATGACCGGCGGCACGCCGGCGGCGGCGGCCATCAACCGCCGGCTGGCGGCGGCCGCGCAGGAGCTCGGCGTGGCGATGGGCGTGGGCTCGCAGCGGGCTATGCTCGAAGACCCGTTCCTCACGGACACGTTTACCGTCCGTGACGTAGCACCGGATATTTTACTTTTCGCCAACCTCGGTGCGGTGCAGCTCAACTACGGCTGCGGCGCGGCGGAGTGCCGTCGGGCGGTGGAGGCCATCGGCGCGGACGCGCTCGTCCTCCACCTCAATCCCCTGCAGGAGGCGCTCCAGCCGGAGGGGAACACGAATTTCAGCGGGCTGCTCGGCAAGATCGAGAACGTCTGCCGGGAGCTCGAGGTGCCGGTCATCGTCAAGGAGGTGGGCGGCGGTCTCTCGGGCGAGGCGGCCGCCCGGCTGGCCTCGATAGGAGTGGCCGGGCTCGACACGGCCGGGGCCGGCGGTACCTCGTGGAGCCGCATCGAGGGCCTCCGCGGCGATTCCGCCGCGCGGGCCGAGGCCCTGGCCGGCTGGGGCCTCCCGACGGCGGAGAGCCTGCGGCTGGCGCGCGAGAACGCGCCGGGACTCACCATCATCGCCAGCGGCGGCATCCGGACCGGGCTCGACGCGGCCAAGTGCCTGGCGCTCGGGGCGGACGCCGTCGGCATCGGCCTGCCGCTCCTCAGGAAAGCGGATGAATCTACCGGGGCCGTCGTCGCGGCCCTCGACGACGTCACCGACGTGTTGCGGACGGTCATGTTCTGCACCGGCGCGGCCACCATAGAAGACCTGCAGCGGACGCCCTGCCTGCGCAGGGAACGGAGGTAACCGGAACCATGTCTTTCCCGAAACTGCTGGCGACCCACGTCGGCACCTATCTCATCAAGAACTGGGCGTTCCGGCGGGAGCGGTTTCCCTTCGTGCTCATGCTGGAGCCGACCGAGCGCTGCAACCTCACCTGCGCGGGCTGCGGGCGTATCCGGGAGTACCACGACTGCCTCGACGCGACGCTGAGCGTGGACGAGTGCCTGGCGGCGGTGGACGAGGTGGGCGCCCCGGTGGTCACCATCACCGGCGGCGAACCGCTGCTCCACCCGGATATCCAGGACATCGTCACCGGCATCGTCAGGCGGAAAAAACACATCCACTTCTGCACCAACGGCCAGCTGCTGGAGGCATCGCTCGGCACGTTCAAGGCGGGGCCCTACCTGAGCTGGGTGCTCCACATGGACGGGCTCGAGGAGACGCACGACCGCAACGCCGGCGTCCCCGGCGTGTTCCGGAAGGCCCTCGCCGCGATACGGGCGGCCAAGGCAGCCGGCTTCCGTGTCTACACCAACACCACCGTCTTCAAGGACACGGATTTCAACGAGGTGGACGCGCTCTTCAAGCTGCTCACCGGGATCGGCGTGGACGGGTTCATGATCAGCCCGGCGTTCGACTTCGAGATCGTCGGCGGGACGCGCTTTCTCTCGCGGGAGGAAATCAGCCGGCGGTTCGCGCCGCTCGACGCCCTCCGCCAGAAGTACCGTTTTTATAACACCTCCGCCTATCTCGACTTCCTGGCCGGGCGCAAGGACGCGCCGTGCCTGCCGTGGAGCACGCCGACCCTTACGCCGCGCGGCTGGCGCCGGCCCTGCTACTTGCTGGCGGACGAGCACTGCGCCAGCTACCGGGAGCTGATGGACGAGACCGACTGGGAGCGCTACGGGGTGGGCAGGGACCCGCGCTGCGCCAACTGCATGGTGCACAGCGGCTTCGAGGCGAGCCTCATTGACGCGGCACGCCGTAACCTGCCCGAACTTTTCTCCCTGGCGAGGCGGTAGCGAGAGCGAGATGATTGTCATTACCTCCGCGATGCCGCAGGAAACGGACGCCGTGCTGGCCTGCCTGATGGGCCCCGCCCCGGCCGCGGGCACGTGCCCGGCCTGGCGCGGTGACTGCTCCGGGACGGCGGCCATGGCGCTCTGCACCGGCATCGGGCGGGAGGCGGTGACGGCGGGGCTCGGCGGGGCGCTGGCGGAAGGCGGAGCGGTCGCCGTGGTTTCGGCGGGCTTTGCCGGGGCCCTGACGGCGGATTTGAAGGCGGGGGACATCATCCTCTGCGATACGACGCTGGCGGACGGCGAGACGGGACGGTACGGGGCCGACGGTGCCCTGCTGGTCCGGGCGGAGCGGGCTTTTTCATCGAACGGGCCGCGGGTGGTGCGCGGGACCGGCGTGACGGTGCCGGTGGCGGCGGTGAACCGCCGCGCCAAGGCGGCGCTGCGGGAGCGGGCCGGGGCCGATATCTGCGAGATGGAGGACTACTGGGCGGCGCGGCTGGCGGCGGACCACGGCCTGCCGTTCCTGGCGGTGCGGGTCGTCCTCGACGAGATGACGACGGACATCAGCGATTTTGCCGGACTCGTGACCGGGCGGGGCTTCCGGCCGTGGCGGGCGCTCCGGTACTTCATCGCCCATCCGGGACGGCTCGGGGCGGCGCTGCGGTCGTTCCGGCAGTACCGCGCGGCCCGGGCGAGCCTGCGGCATTTCATAAAACGCTTTTTGAGCACGGAGAACGGGCCGTGAAGGTGCTGGTGACCGGCGCGACCGGCTTCATCGGGGGGAATCTGACACGGGTGCTCCTCGAAAAGGGGTACGCGGTGCGGGCGCTCGTGCGGGAGGGGAGCGACCGGCGGAACCTGGACGGGCTCGACGTGGAGACCGTCACCGGCGACCTGACCGACGCGGCCTCGCTCACTCCGGCGGTGGCGGGCTGCGAGGGGCTCTTCCACGTGGCGGCCAGCTACACCTTCTGGACGCCGCACCCGCAGCGCGTCTATGACGCCAACGTGAGCGGCACGGAGAACATCTTGCAGGCCGCCGCGAAGGCAGGGGTGCGCAAAATCGTCTACACGAGCAGCGAGTCCACCCTCGACCTCAGCGGCGCCGAGCCGTGCCTCAACGCCGACCCGGACAGCCTGCCGGGGCACTACAAGCGCTCCAAGACGCTCGCCGAGGGGAAGGTGCTGGAGATGGCGGCCCACGGCCTGCCGGTGGTCATCGTCAACCCGACGACGCCCATCGGCGAGTACGACGTCAAGCCGACGCCGACCGGGAAAATCGTCATTGACTTCCTCAACGGCAGGATGCCGGCCTACGTCAACACCGGCCTCAACGTGGTGGACGTGCGGGACGTGGCCGCCGGGCACGTGCTGGCCATGGAGAAGGGAAAGGTCGGGGAGCGGTACGTCCTCGGCAACCGGAACGTCACCCTGAAAGACCTCTTCCTCATCCTGGAGGGGCTTACCGGCATCAAGGCGCCGCGGTTCAGGATACCCCACTGGACGGCGCTGGCGGCGGGCTACGCGGACGGGTTTTTCAACGGGCGGCTGCGGGGCAGGGAACCGCGTATCCCGGTGGACTCGGTCAAGGCGGCGCACCGGGTACGGTTCTTCGATTGCGCCAGGACCGTCAACGAGCTCGGGATGCCGCAGACGCCGGTCGAGCAGGCGTTCCGGCGGGCCATCGGCTGGTTCATAACAAACGGTTACGCGCGGGACGCGCGGAAAGGAGCGGCCCTTGGTACGGCAGGAAACGCGTAGTGCCGCGGCGGAACTGGCCCGCGGCGAGGTAGGCCGGGCGATAGCGCGGACGCGGGCGTACCTGGTCGGGCGGCAGCACCCGGACGGCTACTGGAAGGGGCCGCTCGAAGCGGACGCGTCGGTCTCGGCGGGGTACCTGCCCCTCATGCACTTCCTGGGGGTTCCGGTGGCACCGGCGCGGCGCGACCGCATCGTCGCTTCCATGTGGCGGCAGCAGCACGGGGACGGCTCGTGGAGCGTCTACCCGGGCGGACCGGGCGACGTCAGCGTGACGGCGCAGGTGTACTTCGCCCTCAAGCTGGCCGGGGTGCCCGCCGATGACGCCAGAATGGTGCGGGCGCGGGACTTCGTGGTGGCGCACGGCGGGCTGATGCAGGCCAACCTCATCACGCGCATCTGGCTGGCGCTCTTCGGGGAGTTCGCCTGGAAGGGCGTGCCGACGATACCGCCGGAGATTTCCTTCGCGCCGACGTGGTTCTATTTGAACATCTACGAATGCTCCAGCTGGGCGCGGGCCACCATCATGGCGCTGGCGGTGCTCACCGACCGCCGGCCGGTCTGCCCGATACCGGACACGGCCCGGGTGCCCGAGCTCTACGCCGAGCCGGAGGCGGAGCGGGACTACTTCCTCGGCAAGAGCCCGGCCCGGTTCTCCTGGGAGACGTTCTTCCTGACGGCGGACCGCGTCTTCAAGCTCTACGACCGGGTGCCGGTCAAGCCGCTGCGGGGGCACGCCCTGCGCAAGACGGCGGACTGGATTTTGGCCCACCAGGAGCCGGACGGGAGCTGGGGCGGCATCATGCTGCCGTGGGTGTACTCGCTGTTCGCGCTGAAGAGCCTCGGCTATGGCAACGACCACCCGGCCATGAAAAAGGGCATCGAGGGGCTGGAAGGGTTCGTCATCGAGGACGAAAGCAGCTTCCTGCTGGAGCCGGCCACCTCCCCCGTCTGGGACACCGCCTGGGCCGTGCTGGCGCTCACCGAGGCGGGCCTGCCCGGCGACGACGAAGCCCTGCTGGCGGCTGGGCGCTGGCTGCTCGCCAAGGAGATACGCGAGCCGGGCGACTGGGTGATCAAGAACCCGGACACGCGGCCGGGGGGCTGGTCGTTCGAGTTCGAGAACCGGCTGTACCCGGATATTGACGATACGGCCGTCGTGCCGCGGGCGCTCCGCGAGGTGCGCTTCCACGACCCCGGCGAGGCCCTGGCCCGCGACGCGGCGGTGCAGCGGGGGATTGACTGGGCGCTGGCCATGCAGGGCGACGAGGGCGGCTGGGCGGCCTTCGACCGCAACAACAACCGGGCGGTGCTCGAACACATCCCGTTTTCTGATTTCATGACGCCGCTCGACCCGACGAGCCCGGACGTGACCAACCATGTCATCGAGCTGCTCGGCCAGTACGGGCCTTTGTACCGGGCGGAGGTGGTGCGGGGCGTCGGCTACCTCAAGCAGGTGCAGCGGCTCGACGGGGCCTGGTTCGGGCGCTGGGGCGTCTGCTACCTCTACGGCACCGGGCTCGTGCTGCCGAGCCTCCAGGCGGCCGGGGAGGACATGAACGCCCCCTACGTCCGCCGGGCGGTGGGGTGGCTGCTCGACCACCAGAACGCGGACGGCGGCTGGGGCGAGTCCTGCCGGTCCTACGATGACCCGTCCTGCGGCGGCCGGGGCGAGAGCACGGCCTCGCAGACGGCCTGGGCCCTCATGGGGCTCATCGCGGCCGGCGAGGCCCGGAGCGAGGCGGCGGCACGGGGCGTGCGGTTCCTGCTCGATACGCAGCAGCCGGACGGCGCCTGGGCGGAGACGGCCTTCACCGGGACGGGGTTCCCACGGGCCTTCTATTTACGGTATGATTTATACCGGGTCTACTTCCCTCTCATGGCACTGGCCCGCTACCGCAAAGCGAGGGGAGACGAGGCATGAGCGCCGAAGAAGAGCAGCTCAAGAACACGCCGGCTGCGCAGCGGGTGCTGCTGCTGCCGCACTGCCTGCGGCACGCCGAGTCCTGCAAGGCGAGCTACGACGAGCACGGCCTGCAGTGCGCGCGGTGCTCCGAGGACTGCGCCGTGAACCTGCTGACCGCCCGGGCCAGGGAGCTCGGCTACGGGGGCGTCTGCGTGGCGCCGGGCGGGCGGCTGGCGGTCAACTTCATCCGGGAGGTCAAGCCGCGCGCCGTGGTGGCGGTGGCCTGCGCCAAGGAGCTCGCCGAGGGCGTCCAGGGCGTGCAGGCCATGGCCGGCGAAGAAGAGGCCGAGGCCCCGGCTATCGTGGTGATACCGCTGTCCAGGGACGGCTGCGTCAACACCGAGGTGGACATCGAACGGGCGTTCGAGGTCATCGGTACCGGCTGCCAGGCGCCGTCCGGTCGCTCCTAGCCGGCCCGTCGCCTCCCCGCCGTTCCGTTGACGCCCCGTGCCCCATGCCCTATAGTGGGAACAGGGCCTCCCCGCCCCAAGGAGCGTGAATCCCATGACGGAACCGATGACCCACCAGGAACGCGTCCGCGCCACGCTGGCGCGGCGGGCGATTGACCGCGTGGCCGTCAGCATGTGGCGGCACTTCTACCAGGACGAGACCACCGCCGAAGGGCTGGCCGAGGCTATGCTCGGGTTCCAGCGCCAGTACGACTGGGACTTCATGAAGGTCAACCCGCGGGCCTCCTACCACGCCGAGGGCTGGGGGATGCGCACCAGCTACGCCAGCGGCGAGCCGAAGGTCATCGAAACGCCCATCAAGGGACCCGATGACTGGCTGAAAGTAGCGCCGCTCTCCCTGGAAACCGGGCCGCTGGCCGAGCAGCTGAAGGCGCTCGAGCTCATCGGGACGGGCCTCAAGGGCGAGGTGCCGTATTTGATGACGGTGTTCACGCCGCTCTCCGTCGCCGCCGACCTGGCCCCCTCCGAGGCCGAGTTCGTCCGGCACCTCCGGGAGCACCCCGACAGGGTACGGAGCGCCGTCGAGGCCATTACCGAGACGTTTATCAATTTCAGCCGGGCGTGCTTCGACCGGGGAGTGAGCGGCCTCTTCTACGCGACGACCTCCTGGGCGACCTCCGACAGCCTCACCGAGGAGGAGTACCGCACCCACGCCATGCCCTCCGATTTGAAGGTGCTGGCGGGGCTCGACGACCCCGGCTTCACCCTGCTCCACGTCTGCCGGGATGGCAATTTTCTCCCGCTATTCAAGGACTATCCGGTACCGGCCGTCAGCTGGGACGCCCGGGCGGCCCGCAACCTCTCCCTCGCGGAGGGGATGGCGGTGCTCGGGGACAAGATAGCCGTCGGCGGCATGGGCTACCGCCGGGACCTGCAACAGGCGCCGGCGGCGCAGGTGGCCGGCGAGGTCATCGGCCTGCGGGCCGCGCTCGGCCGCACCGGCTGGATGATAGGGCCCGGCTGCACCTTCTCCGGCGAGACGCCGGCGGCGAACCTGCGGGCGCTGCGGGAGGCGGTCGAGCGCCCCCTGCCGACCCGGTAGACCACCGGGGCTGGCCCTCAGCGCTTCTGCAGGGTACCCCCGGTGGCGGGCCGAACCCGAAACACGGTATACTGAACCAAAACTCAGGTACGGTCTGCCTCAGTGCTGAAACGAACGAGATATCTGCTCTGGCTCCGCCGGGTTATCATCCTCCTCATCGTCCTCGCCTTTTTCGCGGGGATGGGCTACTGGTACCTCCAGATACAGGACGTCAACGCCCGGGCCGACGCCGAGAACGCCCGGCTCGAAGCCTTCCTCAGCGGGCGGAGCGCCATGCAGGACGCGGTGACCGCCGGCGATTACCGGGGAGCTATCACCACGGGCCTGGCGCTCCAGGAGACCGTCGAGCTCCTCGGCGACGAGAAGGTGGACGTGCTCGGGCTGGAAGGCTACGCCTACTTCAACCTCGCCCACTCGGCCAACGGCACGGCGCGCCGGGACGGCCTGCGCGCCTCCCGGGACGCCTACGAGGGCGCCCTGGCCGGGCTCAACGGCGTGGAGGACGGGCGCTACGCCTCCATCTGCGCCAGCCTCGGCGGCGTGTACTACGCGCTGGCGGACTTCGAGGACCGGGAAGCCAACCTGCAAACGGCCCTCGACTACTACCAGAAGAACGTGGCCTACACCGGCGACCAGGACCCGACCGTCAAGGTCAAGTCCTTCACCATGATAGCCTTCATCAAGGACGAGCTCCGGGCCGGTTAGTCCCGCGCCCGGGGGCTTGTCTTTTCGTCTCCGCCGCTCACCCTTGCCCTCGATGTCGCGTCGCGGTCGTTCCGGGTGAAGCGGGCAATCCTCACCCCTTCGTGAAAAGCCGGATTCTTCGGTCCTCCGCCCCGGGCGGACTCCCTCGTAATGACCGTGAAGAGAGCCCGGCGAGGCGCCAACTTAGGGCGTTCCCCCCTGAAAAATAGGTGCTGCCCCCCGTTTCCTGCGGCCGCGGGCATGGTACTTTCGTAACAGGGCACGCGGGTACCGTCTATGACCTATCAAAGGAACAAACGGCACGCACCGCCGGCCGCCGAGGCCGACCACAACGCGCTGGCGCTCGTCTCCCGGATAAGCCACAGCCTGCGCAGCGGTGATTCGCGCCTGTCCCAGATGCTGGAGCAGATTATCCGGCTGACGCAGGACACGCTGAACGCCAACGCTTCCTCGGTGCTGCTCTTTGGCGACCAGGGGGACGACCTCTACTTCGCGGCGACGTCCGGGCCGGTGGACGAGGCGCTGCGGAAGGTGCGGATATCCTCCAGGTCCGGCATCGCCGGGCAGGTGCTCCAGTCCGGCCAGCCGAGAATCGTCAACGACGTGTCCCGGAACATGGATTTCGACCGCGATATTGATGCGACGACCGGCTTCACGACGAAGTCGCTCGTCTGCGCACCGCTCGTCGTCGGCGGGCGGAACCTGGGGGTGATCGAAGTGCTCAACAAGCGTGACGGCAGCCGCTTCAACGACCACGACCTCAACACCGTCGTGACGGTGGCCAACGAGGCGGCCATGGCCATCGAGAACACCCGCCTCCACGAGACGGTGCTCGAAGCCTACAAGGCCACCATCCAGACGCTGGCGGCGGCCATTGACGCCAAGGACCCCTACACGCGGGGCCACTCCACCCGCGTCATGGAGTACGCCGTGGGGGCCGGCGCGGCGCTCGCCCTTGCCCCGGAGCAGCTCGAAACCCTCGAGTACGCCGGCATCCTCCACGACGTCGGCAAGATAGCCATTGATTCCACCATCCTCGGCAAGCCGGAGAAGCTCACCGACGAGGAGTGGCACAAGGTGCGGGAGCACCCCCGCATCGGGGCCAACATCATCCAGGAAGTGCCCTTCCTCAAGGACGCCGCCGAGCTGGTGCTCTGCCACCACGAGCGCTATGACGGCAGCGGCTACCCGCAGGGCCTCAAGGGCGAGGACATCCCGCTCGGGGCGCGGGTGCTGGCGGTGGCGGACTCGTTCGATTCCATGACGACGGACCGCTCCTATCACAAGGCCTCCTCCGTGGAAGAGGCGCTCGGGGAGCTCGTCAACTGCTCCGGCACCCAGTTCTGCCCGGTGGCCGTGGAAGCCTTCATCAGCTCCTTCCCGGCGCAAGCCTGAGACCGGCGGAGGCCGAACCTTTTGACACCCGGTACCATCCTTGTTATCATGGTGGCGTTGGAGGGGTATCGCAGGCGTCAGCCAAATGCCTAACTTAGAGCTTTATATCGTCCTGCTCGTGGTCTGTCTCATCCTTTCCGCTTTCTTTTCCGGCACGGAGACGGCCTTCATTTCCCTGCAACGCTTCCGTCTGGAGTTCCTCGTCAGCACCGGCGCCCGGAGCGCCGTGCGTGTCCAGAAGATGGTGGAAAAACCGGAGAAGTTCCTCTCCGCGGTGCTCTTCGGGAACACCCTCGTCAACGCCGCGGCCGCGGCCCTGACCACCACCATCGCCGTGGAGCTCGGCCGGAACGCCGGCCTCTCCGAAGGCCAGAGCATCCTCATCGCCACGGTGGTGCTGACGGTGGCCCTGCTCCTCTTCAGCGAGGTCTCCCCCAAGACGGTGGCGGCCCAGCACCCGGAGCGGCTCAGCCTGGCGCTCATCCGGCCGCTGGAGTTCTTCGCCTGGCTGTTCACCCCGTTCGTCGTGGCGCTGAGCTGGCTCAGCGCCGGCTTCACCAGGATCGCCGGCGGCACGTCGGTGCCGCGCTCCATCATCAGCGACCAGGAGATCCGCACCATGATAGCGGTGGGGAGCGCCGAGGGGACGGTGGAGGCCGGCGAGGCCACCATGCTCGACAAGGTCTTCGCCTTCGGGGACCGGCCGGTGTACGAGGTCATGGTGCCGCGGCTCGAGGTCATCGGCCTCCAGCAGGGCGCTACCGTCGCCGAGTTCATGAAGCTCTACGCCCAGACGCCCATCTCCCGCTACCTCGTCTACAAGGACAACATGGACACCGTCGTCGGGGTGCTGGCGGTGAAGGACGTCATCATGGCGCGGGCCAAGCATACCATCACCAACGAGAGCACCGTTGATGACATGGTGCGGTCGCCCTACTTCACCCCGGAGACGAAGATGATCAACGAGCTCTTCTTCGAGATGCGGGACAACGGCTACCGCATGGCGGTGGTGGTGGACGAGTACGGCGGTACGGCCGGCATCGTCAGCCTGAGCCGGCTGGTGGAGGAAATCGTCGGGGAGGTGGGCGACGAGCTGGCCGGGGTGGAGAAGGACTTCGAGGTCATCAACGACTACACCTTCCAGATTGACGGCTCCATGCGCGTGGACGAGGCCAACAAGGAGATGCAGCTCGGCCTGCCGGAGAGCGACGACTACGAGACGGTGGCCGGCTTCATCTTGAGCCGGCTGGGGCACATCCCGCACCGCAACCAGCAGCTCCGCTACAAGGGGCTGAAAATCGTCATCACGGACATGAAGGGGCAGAAGATAGAGCAAATCCTCATCACGCGCGAGGCCGGCTCCCAGCCGGACAAGGCGGCGGCCTGATGGGCGGGCAGGAAGCGACCTACCTCATCCTCATCGTCATCTTCATCGGGCTGACGGCGTTCTTCTGCAGCTCGGAAACGGCCTTCCTGGCGTTGCAGAAGGTGCGGCTCGAACACCTCGTGAGCACCGACGTCCGCGGGGCGAGGCTCATCGCGCGGATGGTGGAGAAGCCGGAACGGCTCCTTTCCGTGGTGCTCTTCGGCATCAACGTCTGCAACACGGCGGCGGCGGCGCTCATGACGGCGCTGGCGGTGGACGCCTGGGGCAATTCCGGCATCTGGATCTCCACCATCATCATCACCGTCGTCATCCTCATCTTCGCGGAGACGACGCCCAAGACGTACGCGGCGCAGCACTCGGAGCAGGTGGCGCTCGCCTTCATCCGGCCGCTGCGGGTGGTGGCCTGGGTGTTCAATCCCTTCGTGGTATCGCTGAGCTGGATAGCGGCCGGCATCGCCGGGGTGTTCGGCGGCAAGCAGGCCACCAAGACGCTGGCGCGGCCGGAAGAGATACGGGCCATGATATCGGTGGGGCGGGCTGAGGGGACGGTGCAGCCGGAAGAGGCCAAGCTCCTCCACAAGGTGTTCGACTTCGGCGACCGGCCGGCCCTTGAGGTCATGGTGCCCCGCCCGGACGTGGTGGCCATCGAGTCCGGGGCCACGCTGGCCGACCTCTTCAAGCTCTACGAGGAAGACCCGCTCTCCCGCTTCCCGGTCTACAAGGAGAACATGGACAGCGTCGTCGGCGTGGTGTCCGTCAAGGACGTCCTGATGGCGCTGGCGCGGGAGTCGGCTACCGAGGAGAGCACCGTGGACGAGCTGGCGCGGCCGGCCTACTTCGCGCCGGAGACCAAGCACATTGACGAGCTCTTCGCCGAGATGCGGGACAAGAACATCCGGCTGGCCGTCATCGTGGACGAGTACGGCGGCACGGCCGGCATCGTGACGCTGACGCGGCTCGTCGAGGAAATCGTCGGCGACGTCGGCGACGAGCTGGCCGGGGTGGAAAAAGACTACGAGATGATTAACGAGTACACCTTCCAGGTGGACGGGAGCATGCGCATCGACGAGGCCAACGAGGAGATGGACCTCGAGCTGCCGGAAGAGGAAGATTACGAGACGGTGGCCGGCTTCATCCTGAGCCGGCTGGGGCACATCCCGCGGCGGCACGAGCAGCTCCGCTACGACGGGCTGAAGCTCGTGGTGACGGAGATGAAGGGGCTGAAAATCGAGAGCGTCCTCATCACCAAGGAGAAGCAGGCCCTCGCCATGCAGCGGGCGCGGGCCGAGCAGCGCCGCAAGGAGCAGCAGCAGCGCGACAAGAGCGGCAAAGACGGCGGCAGGAAAGAGTCCTAGAAATCATGCAGCGGGTACGCATCAAGTTCACGCGCGAGGAACCGGTCAAGTACATCTCCCACCTGGACGTCATGCGGCTGTGGCAGCGGGCGTTCGTGCGGGCGGGGGTGGACCTGGCCTACTCCGAGGGGTTCAACCCGCGCCCCAGGATGTCCTTGGCGGCGCCGCTGGCGCTCGGCGTGACGAGCGAGGCGGAGCTGATGGACATTACCCTCAGCCGGTGGACGTCCCCGCCGGCCTTCCGGGCGGCCGTGGAGCGGCAGCTGCCGGAGGGGGTGCGCATCCGGGAGGTGCTGGCGGTGGCGCCGACGCTGCCCTCGCTCCAGTCCCAGGTGCGGCTGGCCGAGTACACCGTCACCGTGGCCACCGGGAAGAGTACCGAAGAGGTCCAGTCGGCCATTGACGTCTTGCTGGCCAGGGAAACGCTCCCCTGGGAGCACCAGCGCGACACCGGGCCGCGCCGCTACGACCTGCGGAAGCTCGTCGACGACCTGTGGGTAGGCGAGCGCCGGGAAGGCGCCCGGGAGATAGGGATGCTGCTGCGCTGCGATAGCCAGGGCTCCGGGCGGCCGGAGCAGGTGGCGGCGGCGCTCGGCTTCGAGGAGTACCCGCTCGCCATCCACCGCACGCGGCTCGTCCTCGAAGCGAAATAGGCCCGGTCCGGAGAGACGTATGACCGAGGAGCCCCTCGCCGGCGTCCGGCGTTTTTTCAACGAGCACCCGATGCCCGGGGAGACCATCCTGGCGGCGGTCTCCGGCGGGCCGGACTCCGTCTGCCTGCTCCACGCGCTGTGGACGCTGCGGGAAGAGCTCGCCATCGGCCTCCAGGTGGCGCACCTCAACCACCAGCTGCGCGGGGCGGATTCCGACGCGGACGCGGAGTACGTGAAGGCGCTCGGGAGAAAGCTCGGCGTGCCGACGACGGTGGGGATGCGGGACGCGGCCGCCTACCGGAAAGAAAACAGGCTCTCCCCGGAGGAAGCGGCCCGCGAGGTGCGCTACCGGTTCCTGGCGGAGGCGGCGCGGGACGTGGGGGCGAGCGTCATCGCGGTGGGGCACACGGCGGACGACCGGGCGGAAACGGTCCTCATGAATTTGCTCCGGGGGACCGGCACGCGGGGGCTGCGCGGCCTCCGGCCGGTGAGCCGGCGGACCTTCGGCAAGGACACGCTGACCGTCATCCGGCCCCTCCTCGATAGTTCAAGAGAGGCTATCCAGGCCTACTGCGAAGAACACGGCCTGGAACCGCGCCTCGATGCCAGCAATCTGGATACCGCCCCGACCCGGAACCGGGTGCGCCACGAGCTGCTCCCGGCGCTCCGGGCCTACAACCCGAACGTCGTGGCGGCGCTGCTGCGGACGGCCCGCATCGCCGGGGACGACAGCGAGTATATCGACGGCGAGGTAGCCAGGCTCCTGCCGGCCCTGACGACCGCCGGCGAGGGGTACGTAAGCCTCGACAAGACCGGCCTGACGGCGCTCCCGGCGGCGCTGCGGCGGGCCGTCTTGCGGGCGGCCATCCTCGACGTGCGGGGAACGCTCAAGGACATCGAAGCCGGGCACGTCGAGGACCTCGTGGACGCACTCGAAAAACCGGCCGGCACCGTCATCGGTCTGCCGGACGGGCTCTGGTTCAGCGTCGAGTACGACCGCTGCCTCATCGCCCGGGACACGGCGGCCCTCTGCCCGCTGCCGGCGCTGAAGGGCGAGCACCCGCTCAACGTGCCGGGCGTCACCCGGCTGCCCGGCTGGGAGGTGACGGCGACTGTCCGTGACACCGGCGACGAGCCGCCCGACGTGGACGACGGCTGGACGGGGCGGTTCGATTACGACGTGACCGGGTCGGCGCTCACGCTGCGCCCGCGGCGCCCCGGCGACCGGTTCTCCCCCCTCGGGGCGGGCGGCAGCCGCAAGCTCAACCGGTTCCTCATTGACGAGAAGGTGCCGCGCGCCTGGCGGGCGCGGGTGCCCGTCGTGGCGGGGCCGGAAGGCATCGTCTGGGTGGCCGGCTGGCGCATTGACGAGCGGGCCAGGGTGACTGACGCCACCCGGCGGGTGCTGCGGCTGCGCTTCGCGCGGACTTAGTCCGGCTTTTCCTCGCTCTCGCTTTCCGGCGGCTCTTCCCCGGCTTCGGGGGGCGTCGTTTCGTCCGGCCCCACACCGGGCACCACCGTTTCCGCCGTCGTGGCCGCTTCGGCCATGGCCGCCGCTTCCTCCGCCGCGTAGCGCTCCTCGTATTCCAGGTAGAGCACCGGGTCGTAGGCGGCGTCGCCGGGGAAGTCGCGCCGCAGCCGGTAGCGGACGATGAGTACCACCGCCGTGATGATGACGGCGATGAGGGCGAGCAGCACCTCCACCTGCGTCAGCCCGAGGTACTGCTTGGCGTAGAAGTAGCCGGTGTAGTTGAACAGGGCGTGGAAGCCGGCCGCGACGAGGAGGTACTGCCAGCCCTTGCCGCGGGCCAGGCCGTAGCCGACCATCGCCGCGACGCCCGTGTTGAAGCCGATGGTAAAGAACCGCTCCCAGAAGGTGGCGAAGCCGGGGAAGCCGTTGCTGAGAGCGGCGGTCGTCCAGCCGGCGCCGAACAGCGAGCTGAAAATCTGGAAGGCATCGAAGATGCCGAAGGCGGCCCCGGCGACGGCGCCGAGCGCCAGGCCGGCGGCCGGGGTAAGGCGCCGTTCCTCCTTCTGCCAGTAGAGCAGCATCGGCACCATCTTGGCGCCTTCCAGCACGAGGCCGGCGATGACGACGGAGGGGATGCCGAGCAGGAGCAGCCAGTCTGAGATGGTGGCGCCGCTGAGGAAGTGGTTCACCAGCCGGTCGTAGTAGTACTGGAGCGGCGTGCGGACGAAGGCGAAGGCGGCCATGGTGAAGAAGGCGCTGAAGACGCCCACCGCCCAGAACCAGGGACGCCGCAGCATGGGCGGCCAGTGCGCGGTGAGCCAGACGGCCCCGAAGACCACGGCCAGCCCGACGGCCGCCAGCAGCTGGAGCGCGGTCGCGTTCGGGTACGAGAACCAGGCGGTTGCCTCGTTGAGCATTTGGTGCCAGACATCCATGGTGCTGCTCCTTTCAGACGACGCGCTTCAGGCGCGGGTTGGGGGTAACGCCGGGCGTGCGGCCGCGCTTGGCGATGGCCCGGCCGTTGACCTCGTGGAGGTCGGCGGTGAAATCCACCGGGGCGGCGCCGCTGATGTAGCTGCCGACGCCGAAGCCGTTGACCGGGGCGCCGGCGGCGAAGAACGCCTTCATCCGGGCGGGGGTCATGCCGCCGCTGACGAAGATGCCGACGTGGCGGAAGCCGCCGTCGTCGAGCGTCTTCCGGACGCGCTTGACGAGCTCCGGGGTAACGCCGCCGAGCTCGTGGGGGGTATCGAGGCGGACGCTGTGGAGCCGCTCCCCGAGGGCCCGCGCCACGCGGAGGCTCTCTTCCGCTTCGTCCATGAAGGTGTCCACGAGCGAGACGCGGGGGACGGCCTGCGGCGTGTGGGCGTCGAACATCAGGGTCGCCTTGACCGTGTCCCCGACGATGAGGATGAGGGCGTGGGGCATGGTGCCGGAGGGCTCGATGCCGGCCAGCCGCGCGCCCAGGCCGGACGAGCAGCCGGCGCAGCCGGCCAGCACGGCGGCATGGTCCATGACGCCGGCCACGGACGGGTGGACGTGCCGCGCCCCGAAGCTGATGACGGGAATATCGCCGGCGGCCTCCACGCAGGCGCGGGCGGCGGTGGCCCAGCCGGTGGGGTGGGCCAGCATCCCGCAGAGGGCGGTCTCGTAGAGACCGTAGGACCGGTAGGGGGCTTTTATCCGCAGCACGACCTCCCTGGCCTCGACCGGCGTGCCGTCCGGCACGGCCCAGACCTCGCGGCTGTCTTCCGGGAGAACGGTACGCAGTAACGCGAGCGCTTCCTCCATGCCGCCGAGGACGCCGGGCCGGTTGGGAAAGACCTCCATGACGGCGACGGGGTCCAGGTTTTCCTGCTCCAAGATATCAATGGTGCGCCGGAAGTAGACGTCCGCCGTCTCCCCGGAGAGGACCTCCGCCGGGGGAATGGACTTCTCCGCGGGCGGCTTGCCGGTTAGGGTGACGCCGAGGACGCGTTCCAGGTGATCGAGGGCGAAGCGGTGGGCGTTCTCGTCGAAGGAAGCGACACAATCGGCCGGGACCTCGACGGGGTAGTCCCGGTTGCGGGCGTCCGCGGCGGTGTGCATGACGCAGATGTCCGTGCAGACGCCGCAGATGATGATTTTCTCCGGCTCGAGGGCGGCCAGCCGCTCGGCGAGGTCGGTGCCGTAGAAGCCGGAGTAGCGGGTCTTGGGGATGATGTCGCCGGGGAAGGAAGCCAGTTCCGGGATGATTTCGACCTCGGAGGTGCCGGCCACGCAGTGGGGCGGGAACATCCGGAACTCCAAATCGTCCGGGGTGTGGTGGTCGCAGAGGAAGAAAATGTTGGAGCCGGCGGCGGTCTCCCTTTCGAGGAGTTTCCTGACGGGCTCGACGATGCGCCGGGCGGCGGCGCCGCAGTACAGGGGGCATCCCTCGTCCAGGAAGCCGCGAATCATGTCAATGACGAGGACTGCCTTCACTGCTCCCCCCGGTCTCAGTCAATAACCACCCGCGCCGGGCCGGCCTGGCGGATGACCTCGCCGATGGTGCCGAGCTCCGGCACCTGCCGCCGCAGCCCGGCGGCGTCCTCCTGCCGGGCGATGACCACCATGCCGATGCCCATGTTGAAATCCCGGTACATCTCGTCGCGGGGAACGTCCCCGAGGCGCTGCATGAGGGTGAAGACCGGCGGGACGTCCCAGGAGGAGGCATCGAACCGCACGGCCAGCCCCTCCGGGATGACGCGGGGGACGTTGTCAATGAGGCCGCCGCCGGTGATGTGCGCCATGCCGCGGACGAGCCGCAGGGCGTCCTTGAGGTCGTTGTAGTAGCAGCGGTGCGGCGTCAGGAGCACCTCGCCGACGGGCCGCCCGAGCTCCGGGTACACCTTGTTCAGGGCCTCCGGCGTGTCCCCGAAGATTTTGCGGGCCAGGGTGAAGCCGTTGGTGTGGAGGCCGCTCGACGGCAGGCCGAGCACGACGTCCCCCTCGCGGATGTCCCGGCCGGCGATGGCCCGGTCCTTCTCCACCACGCCGATGACGAAGCCGGCGAGGTCGTAATCGTCCCCGTGGTAGACGTCCGAGAGCTCGGCCGTCTCCCCGCCGATGAGAACGCAGTTTACCTCCTTGCAGGCCCTGGCCACGCCGGCGACGAGCTGCTCGACGCGCTCCGGCACCAGCTTGCCGATGCCGATGTAGTCGAGGAAGAAGAGCGGCCTGGCGCCGCAGGTGAAGATATCGTTGACGCAGTGGTTGACGATGTCCACGCCGACGGTATCGTAGACGCCGAGGGCGATGGCGATTTTCGTCTTGGTGCCGACGGAGTCCGTGCTGGAAACGAGCAGGGGCTGGTCGTAGCCGGAGAACTCGTACATGCCGTTGAAGAAGCCGGCCTCGCTGATGACGCGGGCATCGAAGGTGGCCCGGGCCAGCGAGCCGACGAGACGGTTGGAGCGGTTCTTGGCGGTGATGTCCACACCGGCTGCGGCGTATTTGTCCGTCACGGCGGTACCTCCGGGGCTGCCTTATGTCTCACTGTACCAGAAACAGGGGCGGGCTGTAAATGGAAAACGGGCCGCTGGCAGACCGTTGGCAGCGCGACCGCAAGGTGTTGACAGGGCGGCGGCGCCCCGCTAGCATAGGCACGGAGGGGCCATGCCCGAGCGTTTCTTCGGACGAGAGATAGAGGTGACCACCGGCGGCGAGGTGAAGGTGCCGGTATCCTTCCGCCATGAGGGGAAAGACTACGCCGTCGCGGAGGTGCTGGAGTCGTGGCCGGACCACGGCTTCGGGCGGGCCTCCGCCGGGCGCCCGCGCTGGTGGCAGCGCCACCACCGCAACTACTACCGCGTGAAAACGGCGGACGGCGAGGTCTACGAGCTCTACTACGACCGCGGCACCAGCCTCAAGAACCCGGAGTTCAAGAAGTGGTACCTCACCCGCCGTCTCTAGGGGAAAGGGGTAAAAAGTTGGAGGAATCTGCTCCTGAAACCTGCCCGTGCCCGATGTATCGCACCGCCGTATGCCCGTGTGAGTATTGCAGGTTCGAGGATTTTCCGGAAAAGGATGACGAGACACGGGCGGACCGATGAAACGTGCCTGACGCATGGAGCGTTCAGCGGCGGGATGCATATTGCATCGAGCGCGGTTTTCCCGTAGAATGGTAAGGCTGGCGACGTGGCCAAGTGGTTAAGGCGGAGGTTTGCAAAACCTCTATTCGGCGGTTCGAATCCGCCCGTCGCCTCCATTTTTCGTATAAAAAGAACGGGCGGCCCGGGCCGCCCGTTTCCTGTTTCCTCGGTTCGTTTTCAGGAGAGGGCCGGTTCCAGCTCGTCCTCGTAGACGACGACTTCCTTGCGCTTGTTGCCCACCCGGACGTTGTAGATGTAGAAAATCTGGCCGGTGCGGGGTGAAATCCAGTAGAAATCAGCCACCTGGCCGACCTGCCCGGCGTACTGGTTGATCTCGTCTTCCCGCGTGGTGGTCCCCTGCTCGCTGACAGGCTGGATCTTCACCCGCTGGCCGATAACGTACTTCGGGTCCATCTCCCCGGTCTCCCCCTGACAATTTCAGCATAATACAGAGGAATCAGCGGTTTGTCAATAGTTTCCGGATTAAATTTTTGTGTCATGACGCGAAATGTCGCCACGCGGTACGGACGCCGGGGTTTGCGAGCAGCGGGGCAATCGGTATAATAGCAGTAGCCCCCAGCGATTCCGACGGAGGAACGGCGCCATCCGTACCAGCCGGGTCTTACACATCATCGCCGAGGTCAGCGAGGCCCTCTCCCTGACGAACGAGCCGGGCCTGCTGGCGAACGCCGCCCTCGATGCCTTGACGGGCGCGCTCGGCGTGGAGTGCGCCTGGCTCCAGACCGCGGACGGCGGCGCGCTGCGGCTGGCGGCGGCGAGAGGCCTGACGCCGGCCATGGAGGCGCAGCTGACGGGACTGGGGCAGCGGCACCCGCTCCGGCAGGCGGTGCTGGGGCGCGGCGAGACGGTCGCTTTCCCGGACCTGACCGCCCGGGGCGCGACCGTGCCGGCCGCCTTCAAGCAGGCCGGATTGCGCTGGCTGGTGGCGGCGCCGCTGATGACGCACCGGGCCGGGGGCATTCTCGGGGTGGCGTCCAGGCACCGGAAAACCTATGATAAGGACCTGCCGTCACTGGTGCGGGTCATCGGAGGGCTGGTAGCCGGGGCGCTCCAGCAGGCGCGCCTCGGCGGGCCGATGGCCACAGGACCGGCGCCGCGCTGCGAGCGGCCGACGGCCGGGGGCGGGGAGCCGGCGCCGCGCCAAGAGCTGTCGGTCCCCGGGGTGCCGTCCCTGCACCGCGAAGACCCCCTCTTCCAGCATCACAAGCACCGCATGGCGCTGTTCCGGCAGGAGCACGGCGAGCCCTAGCTCGCGCCGTTCAGCTTGGCTTCCAGCTCCCGGTTGGCGGGCTCCACGAGGATGGAGCCGTCCGGGAAGAGGATGGTGGGTACGCTCATGTAGCCGCCGTTGATTTCCTGGACGCGGGTGCGGGCGGCGGTGTCTTCTTCAATGTTGATCCAGGTGTAGGGGATGGCGTGGCTATCGAGGATGCGCTTGGCGCGGGTGCAGTCCGGGCACCACGTGGTGCCGTACATGATGATGGTGTCTGCCATGGGTGGGGACTCTCCAGTTCGGTAGGATATTTTTCCGCGATGACGAAAATCTTGGGCGACGCGGGCGCGTAGGGCAGCCGGGAGAACCAGGAAAAACGGTCCGTGACGGTGAGGCCGGCGGCTTCGAGGAGGGGTGAGAGCTCGTCGAAGGAGTAGGGCCGCTGGCGGTGTATCTCGTAGCTGCCGTCCGGGAAGGAAAAGGTCGTCGTGGCGAGCTTGTAGCGGGCGTTGTAAGCGGTCGTTTCCAGGACGGTGAGGCCGTTGACGTCCCGGGCGGCGGTGCCGCGCTGGCGGCGGTAGAGGACGGCGGTGTTGCTGTCGAAGAGGAAGACGCCGCCTTCGCGGAAGGCGGCGCTGACGTTGCGGAAGAGCTTTTTCAGGTCGGCCAGTCTCCGCAGGTAGTTGATGGCGTCATACGTGCAGACGACGGCGTCGTAGGGGCCGCCGGGCTGGGCGTCGAGCAAGTCCCCCCGGACGAAGCGGACGCCGGTCACGCCGCGGGCGTTCCGCCGGGCGACGCGGAGCATGTGGGGTGAGCTGTCAACCCCCCGGACGGCATGACCGGCCCTGGCCAGGGCGATAGCGAGCACGCCGGTGCCGCAGCCGAGGTCCAGCACGCGGGCGGCGCGGATGCCGCGGGCCTGCAGCTGCTCCTCGACGAGGGGGGCGTACTGGATGGAGAAGTCCGCCCAGCCGGCGTCATAGACGCGGCTGAGGGCCTGGTAGGGGGCTGTCATTATTTATTATCGGCATATATTTAGGTTGGATGCAAGAGGTAATGTCTTGACCCCCTCCCTCCCATCCACTACAATTGACCCGTACCGGCCGGGATGGCGGAATTGGCAGACGCAGCGGACTTAAAATCCGCCGCCGCAAGGCTTGTGGGTTCGAGTCCCTCTCCCGGCACCACGCCGTCACCCGCCGGAAGGTGAGTGATGCAAACGCGGAAGGGTACCCATGCCTGACTGGCTCGTCATCGTACTGGGCTACATCATCGGCGCCATCCCCACGGCCTACCTGGCCGGCAGGCTCCGGGGCGGGCGGGACATCCGGCGCCTCGGGGACAGCAACGCCGGGGCCGCCAACGCCTACCGGGAGCTCGGGCCGGTGACCGGCGTGGCGGTGTTCCTCGGGGACGTGGCCAAGGGGGCGGCGGCCGTCCTCATCGCCCGGGCGGCGCACGGTTCCGAGGCCGTCCTCATGCTGACCGGGCTGGCCGCCGTCATCGGCCACAACTGGTCCGTCTTCCTCGGCTTCCGCGGCGGCCGCGGCGTGAGCACCTCCATCGGCGTGCTGGCGGTCTTCGCCCCGCTGCCGGTCCTCATCGTCACGTTGCCCACCGTCCTCATCGTCGCCTGGAAACACAACGTCACCCTCGGCATGGCCTTCGCCTACATCGCCTTCTTCCTGCTCGCCTGGTGGCGGCACATCAACCCGGCCGTCATCTGGTACGGCATCGGGCTGGCGGTGCTCGTCGGCGTCACCACCTATCTCCGCCTGCGGGGCCGGGCGGTCCACGAAGCACGGCACGTCTCCGGCCGTTGACAGCGCGGGAGCCCGCTTGCTACATTGGAAAGGTACCCCGGCCGGACCACGGCCGTCCCCGGAGGAACGCTCGCCATGACGGAACGCCACGGACTCGTCCAGATTAACACCGGCAACGGCAAGGGCAAGACGACGGCCGCCATGGGCACCGTCCTCCGCGCCGCCGGGCACGGCCTGCGCATCTACGTCATCTTCTTCATGAAGGGCCACTACGAGCACGGCGAGTACCGCACCCTGGCCGCGCTCCCCAACGTGAAGATAGAGGGCTTCGGGCTGCGGAAGCTCAAGGCGGCGGCGGAGAAGGACCCGGAAGAGAAACGCCAGGCCGAGCTGGCCCTGGCGAAAGCCCGCGAGGTCGTCATGAGCGGCGAGTACGACCTCGTCGTGCTGGACGAAATCAACGTCGCCCTCAGCTACGGCCTCATTGACGTGGACGCCGTCGTTGACCTCGTCAAGAACCGCCCGCCCCACGTGGAGCTCATCCTCACCGGCCGCTACGCCCCCAACGAACTTCTGGACCTGGCCGACCAGATAACGGAAATGGTCAAGGTCAAGCACCCCTTCGATAGCGGCGTCGGCGCCCGCAGGGGCATTGACTACTGAGGCCATGAAACCGCCGCGCCTCCTCGTCGCCACCACCAACCCGGGCAAGCTGAAGGAGTACCGCTGCCTCCTCGACGGGGTGCCGTTCGACATCATCGGCCCGGCGGACCTCGGCCTCGACGCCGGGGTGGAGGAGACGGGGGCGACCTTCGAGGAGAACGCCATCCTCAAGGCGACGACGCTCTGCGCCGCCAGCGGCCTGCCGACGCTGGCCGACGATTCCGGCCTCGAGGTGGACGCCCTCGAAGGCGAGCCGGGCGTGCGCTCTCACCGCTACGCCGGGGACGACGCCACGGACGCCCAGCGCAATAGGTTCCTGCTGAAGAAGCTGAAAAAGGTGCCGGCGGGCTACCGGACGGCCCGCTTCCGTTGCGTCATTGCCATCGCCTGGCCGGGCGGACGGGTGGAGATTTTCAACGGCGAGTGCGGCGGCGAGATTGCCCTGGCCCCCAGGGGCGACAGGGGCTTCGGCTACGACCCGGTGTTCTTCGTGCCGGAGCTCAACAAGACGATGGCCGAGCTGCCGCTGGAGATAAAGAACCAGCTCAGCCACCGGGCGCGGGCGGCCGCCAGGGCCAAGGCCTACCTGGAGGAGATGGGGGAGGGCGGCGAGCCGGCGGAGGCGCCGTTCCACTAGACGGGCTACGTTAAAAAGAACTTGTAGGCCATCAGCAACGCGTAGAGGCAGCCGAGCACCCAGACGATGGAGAACGCCCGCATCCCCCATACCCACCGCATCTGGAGCTCCGGCGTCATGCGGGCGTGGCGGTAGCGCCGCCCGAAGATACGGTTCCCCCAGGCCATGCGGCGCTTGAAATTCTCCGGGCTCCATTTCGCGGCCCGCAGGGTGATGAGGAAGAGCCAGATGCCGAAGAAGAACAGGATGATGGCCGCTACCTGAACGATGACGACCTCCCAGGTTATCACGTCCCACCTCCGTCAGCCATCTTGCCCGTAGCCTACCATAATAGCGCGGTATCCGGCAATCGTGTATAATGTTCCATAAGGAACCAAGATGACCGGACTTTCAGACTCATTCCAGCGCCCCATCAACTACCTGCGCATCTCGGTAACGGACCGCTGCAACCTGCGCTGCCAGTACTGCATGCCGGCAGAGGGCGTGGCGCTCATGTCCCACGCGGACGTCCTCACCTACGAGGAGATCATCGCCATCGTCCGGGCGGCGGTGGGGCTCGGCATCAACCGGGTGCGGCTCACCGGCGGGGAACCGCTCGTGCGGCTCGGCCTGCCGGAGCTGGTGCGGATGCTGGCCGCCATCGGGGGCATTGACGATATCTCCCTCACCACCAACGGCACCCGCCTGGCGGAGCACGCCGCCGCGCTCCACGCCGCCGGGCTCAGGCGCGTCAACGTCAGCCTCGATACCCTCAAGCCGGAGCGCTTCCGGGAAATCACCCGCTGCGGCAACCTGGAGGATACCCTCAACGGCATCGCCGCCGCCCACGCGGCCGGGCTGGAGCCGGTGAAGATCAACTGCGTCGTCATGGCCGGCACCAACGAGGACGAGCTGGTGGACTTTGCCGTCAAGACCCGCGACGAGGGCTGGCACGTCCGCTTCATCGAGCACATGCCGGTCTCCGGGGACGCCTCCATTGACGCCAAGTTCGTCTCGGTGCGGGAGATGCGGAACATCATCGAGACGCTCGGGCCGCTCGATCCGACCCTCGTCTCGGCGGGCAACGGCCCGGCCAAGTATTTCAAGCTCCCCGGCGCCAGCGGGACCATTGGTTTCATCACGCCGGTGACGGAGCACTTCTGCTACCAGTGCAACCGCCTGCGCCTCACCGCGGACGGCAAGCTGCGGCCCTGCCTCCTCCACGAGGACGAGATAGACCTGCGGGAGCCGCTCCGGGCCGGCGCCACCGGGGACGAGCTCCAGGAAATCATCCGGCAGGCGATTCTCGCCAAGCCGCAGAGCCATCAACTCGCCGCGGGGAAGACGCACCGGGGACGGCCGTTTTCTCAGGTAGGGGGCTAGCGTGCCGGAACTGAGCCACCTGGACGACGCGGGACGCCCCAGGATGGTGGACGTCACCGCCAAGGCGGATACCGGGCGCACCGCCATCGCCAAGGGCGCGGTGCGGATGCAGCCGGCCACCTTCGACCTCATCGTCAACAAGGGCGGCACCGCCAAGGGCGATGCCCTCACCACGGCCCAGCTCGCCGGCATCATGGCCGCCAAGCGGACGCCGGACCTCATCCCGCTCTGCCACCCGCTCCTCATCGGCGCCGTGGACGTCTCCTTCGCCCCGGATGAAAAAACGAGCACCATCGAAATCACCGCCACCGTCGAGAGCACCGGCAAGACCGGTGTGGAGATGGAGGCCCTGACGGCGGTGACGGTGGCCGCCCTCACCGTCTACGATATGTGCAAGGCGGTGGACCGGGGGATGCGCATCGAAGACGTCCGTCTCGTGCACAAAAGCGGCGGCAAGAGCGGCACCATCAACCTTGAATAAATCCTTTTAAAAATTGTATACTTATCAACCACGTCGAAAAGGGGGTGCGAGATGAAGCTCACCTGTCACCAGGAAAAACTCAACCGCGGTCTGGCCATCGTCGGCCGGGCCGTCGCCACGCGAACGACGCTGCCCATCACCAACAACGTGCTGCTGGCGACGGACAACGGCGGGCTGAAGCTCGTGGCGACCAACCTCGAGATGGCGATAAGCTGCTGGATAGGGGCGGACATCGAGGAAGAAGGCTCCATCACCGTCCCGGCGCGGCTGCTGACGGAGTTCGTCGGCTCGCTCCCCAACGAGAAAATCAGCATGGCGCTCTCCGCCCAGACGAAGACGCTCAATCTGAAGTGCGCCCGCTTCGAGGCGCACATCGCCGGCGTGGACGCCAGCGAGTTCCCGCCCATCCCCGGCGTGGATGATGGCGTGCACACCCAGGTGGACGTGGAAGCCCTGCGGCAGGGCATCAACCAGGTGGTCTTCGCGGCGGCGACCGAAGAGAGCCGCCCCGTCCTCACCGGCGTGAGCACCAGGTTCGAGGGCGAGACGCTGACACTGGCGGCGGCGGACGGCTTCCGGCTGGCGGTCGCCACTTTGCCGATGTCCGGCCCGGCGCCGGAAAAGACGGAGGTCATCGTGCCGGCCCGCACCCTCGCCGAGCTCAACCGCCTCATGGGCGAGCAGGAAGAGCCGGTGGACATCACCATCAGCCCGGCCAAGAGCCAGGTGCTCTTCAAGCTCAAGAACGCGGAGCTCGTCTCCCAGCTCGTGCAGGGCTCCTTCCCGAACTACCAGCAGCTCATCCCCAAGGGGTACGAGACGCGCATCATCGTCAGCGTGGACGATTTTCTCCGCGCCACCCGGACGGCCTCCATCTTCGCCCGGGACGGCAGCGGCATCGTGCGGCTGATGGTGACGCCGGGAACGGAGGCGGGGCCGGGCAAGCTGTCCATATCGGCCCGGTCCGAGGAGATCGGCGATGACGTCGGCGAGATTGACGCCACCATCGAGGGCGACGAGACGAAGATAGCCTTCAACGGCAAGTACCTCACGGACGTGTTGAGCGTGCTCAAGGAGTCCCAGGTGGCGCTGGAGGTGACCAACCCCTCCAGCCCCGGCCTGCTGCGGCCGGTGGGCTCGGAGACCTACCTCCACGTCGTCATGCCCATGTTCATCCAGTGGTAGCGTACATCATACTGAAAAAGCAGCAGGGGCGGCCTGACGGCCGCCCCTTTTTACTTTCCCGCCGGGTTGCGTTTATAATCGGGGGTCGCGCCCGGTTTCCGAACGGGGGTGAAAATTTTGCCGACGGAGGTGTTGACGCATGTCGGAACAGGGACCCGCCGAGGTTGAGAAAGAGCTCCGAGAGCACCACTGGCTGAGTCCGGCCTGGTACACCAAGACACCTCGCCACGCCACCATCTACGGACGGTACCAGGCGGTCCGTATCCTCATTGATTTCTGCGCGGCCTTCTGCTTCGTGGCCGGGAGCGTCCTGTTCCTCTACGCCGCCACCGGCATGGCCGCGGCCCTGCTGTTCCTGACCGGCTCGCTGTGTTTCGCCGTGAAACCGACCATAGACCTGCTGCGGGCCTTCCACCTGAGAAGACTTTAGCGGCGGCGCCGCCGGGCAGGGCTTCAGCTACACTATCACGGCCTCCGGGACGGAGTACTGCCAGACCCCGGAGGACGTTGACTTCGTCTGGACGGTCCATTCCGCCCGGGTTTACCGGAGCGGGTCCTTCTTCGACCAGATAGGTGAGACGTACCTGGACAGCATCAGCTTCGATAGCCAGACCAGGACCGAGTACCTCTATCCCGACGACCCGCAGCGTATCATTGACAGGTGGGACTATAACGTGGACGACAAGACGAAGGACGCCGGCGACGCCGTCACCATCACCGGGCAGGCCGGCCGGTCCTGCAAGGGCAGCACGACCATCCGGGTCATTGACCCCCGGAAAGACAAGGGGCGGAAATCCGGCGCCGGTTTTACCCACTGGCCGTGGGGCCGGATTCCCTGGCCGTTCTTCTGGTGGTAAAATAGGGGTATGAAAACGTATTGTAAGGGGGTGCACCGGCGCCCCCTTTTATGTTGGCGGGGGAGGCGCGGCGGCGCCGTGAGGGGGCGATGAGCAAGGCGCTGAAGTCAACCCTCATCATCGGCGGGACGCTCGTGGCCATCATCGTCGTTGTCGTGGGCGGGCTGGAGCTGCTCTCGCACCGCCTCCACGATGACCCGGCCGCGACACTCACCTTCGCCACCTCCGCCAAGGCGCTCCACGACAGGCTCGACCCGGACATCCTGGCGGACTTCACCGCGCTGTCGGACCGCGTCGCGGTCGATGACCCGTCCGTGAACGCCACGGAGGTCCAGTTCGGCATCACCCACGGGTCGCTCGCGGCGAGCAGCTACCGGGAGTGGTTCGGCTACCTCCAGCCCACGCCGGACGCCCTCGACCTCTACACCAGCCTGCGGCGGGAGGCATCCTCCATCATCACCGCTTACGGCACGCTCAACACGGCCTGGTCGGCGCGGCAGGCGGGCAACGCGGACCTGGCGGCGACACGCCTGGCGGAGGCCCGCGCGGCCGGGGACGAGGCCGTCACCCTGCGGCAGCAGAACAGCGCCGCCCTCGATGACCTCATCGCGTCCGCCCGGGCCAAGCTCGGGGATTGACAACGGCCTGAAAGGGCCGTAGTATCCGGACGGTGAACATTCGTTTGATGCCGCACACGCGGTGGGGGAACTGGGCCGCCGAGGCCGTGGCCGGCTTCGTCGTGTTCTTCGGGCTGGCCAACGTGGCCATCGCCCTCGGCGAGCGGGGCGGCGCCACCTTTTTCAGCAACCCGCTCATCGCCGTGCCGATGCTGCTGGCCGCGATTTCCGGCGTGGCGGCGTTCTTCACCGGGCTCTACGGCTTCATCCGGGGCCGGGAGCGCTCCATCCTGGCGGGGCTCGCCACGCTCGTCGGTTTCTTCGTCCTGCTGTTCATCATCGGCGAGCTCGCCTTCCCGCACTGAACCGCCGGCACAAAAAAACACAGAGGGGGAAAATCCCCCTCTGTGTTTTTTGGTTTAACTATAACGCTCGCTATTGCAAAGCGTCGAGGGCAGCCTGCAGGAGTGTCTTGGTGTAGCCGGGGTTGTGCACTCCGAGGCTTCTATCCTGGTCTACGTACAGGAAGTTGTAGAGCGCCGCTGCCTTGACCGAGTCATAGGTTCCGGGCACCGGGTTGTTGTTGCTGGCCGTCAGCATGCCCTGGTCAACCAGGAGTGCCTTGACCTGGTCGAGCATTCCCTGTATCGCGGTCTGCTCGCCATCGATATCGAAGTCGGTGGCATCGGAATGGCAGGCCAGGCAGTTGGCCACGTTCGGGATCCAGGTATGGCCGCCGGCCTCTTTGCCGTCAGCCTCGCCCATGTGGCAGGTTACGCAGGCATCATCGGTCAGGCTGTAGTGGAACGACGGGCTCGGCGCCGTGCTCGAGGTACCGGTATAGCCGCCCACGCCCAGCACCATGTTGGCCTGCGGGCCGTGGTGAGGACCCCAGTGGGTCGAGGTCACGGTGTACGTTGCCTGGGTGGTATCCGGCATGGCCGTCCGCGCCTGGTGGCACTCGGCGCAGAGATTGCCTTTTCCTGCGTCGAACGTATCACCGGTGCTTATGAGCGTTACCGGGGCTATCGTGGTGAATGCCCAGTCAGCCGAGGTGTAGGTCTGGTGTATCTCGTGGCAGGTTCGGCAGTTGATCGGCGCCGGGCCGTCCACGGCATCGGGAGCCGCTTGGGCTACGGTCCCGTCCGCGTTGACGCGCATCGGCAGACCCTGTCCGGTATGGCAGCCGCCGCAGGCAGCACTGGCTTCATGGGCCAGGGCAACATCGCCCGCCGCGTGGACCGAAACACTGTACTCCGCCTGTATCGCGAACATCGTCTGCGAATTATTGTGGCATTGGGTACAAGTAAGGTCACTTGCTGTTACGGTACCGGCTGAGCCGGCAGGTCCGGTTGGTCCGGCAGGGCCGGCAGGGCCCGTGGGACCGGCGGGACCCGCAGGACCGGCGGGGCCGGTTGCGCCCGTCGCGCCGGCAGGTCCGGTTGGTCCGGCAGGCCCGACTGCACCGCCGCAGGCGGCCAGGGTCATCAGGATAACCGCCAATGAAAGTAGTACTATGAGTCCCTTTTTCTTCATGCAAAACCCCCTTTTCTCTAAAGTGGCACTCGTAGCTCAACTCAAATATAGGATATATCGAGGGAAAAGTCAACCGGGCAAACTACTCGTTTTAGAGTAGGGTATCCTTTCGGCACAGTACGAACGGGGTAGGTACCGATAATTTTGGTGCCGCCCGGTTGTCCGCCGGGGATTAGCCGCCGTCCGCGGACGTGGTATGATAAAAGGGAACGGCGGGCGGCCGGGCCGCCGCCGGCGTGATGGAGGAGATACGCCCATGTTTGAAAACGTGCTCGTCTGCCTGGACGGCTCCAAGACCTCGGAGTACATCCTTCCGTACCTGGCGGCGGAGGCCGGGTCCTTCAAAAAGGCGGTGCTGGTGAAGGTGGTGGATACCGCCGGCATCAACCTGCCGCTCGGCGTGCCGGGCTTCAGCGGCGGGCAGATACGCACCGCCGGGCAGGACCGGCGCTTCCAGAAAGAGATGGACGAGATGCCGGCCTACCTGGAGAGGATGGCCGGGCCGCTCCGGGAAAAGGGGCTGGACGTGGAGACGGTCGTCCTGGAAGGCGTCCCCAGCGAGGCCATCATCGCCTACGCCCGGGATAACGGCATCGGGCTCATCGCCATGGCCACCCACGGCCACTCCGGCCTGCGCCAGGTGGTGATGGGCGGCACGGCGGAGTACATCGTCAAGCACGCCGGGCTGCCGGTCCTGCTCGTCACGCCGGCCAAACAGCCGCCGGCGCGGTAACGCCCGGGCCGCCGGTCAGCGAGTGGCTCGGGGACGTGGCCGGCGGGGAGTACGACCCCGGAGGCTCGGAGACGGCCGCTATCGCAGGGAAGCCCGGCTAGAAGCAGCCGAGCTGGCACCGGCGTATCTTGTAGTCCCGCACGTTGGCGGCGTCCGCCGCCGCCATCGGCTTGACGCGGAGCTCCTTCGCCAGCGCGAAGACGTTGGCGCAGGTGAGCTCGCCGGCCTGTTCAAGGGCTTCGACGCGGGTCGCTACCTCGTCCGGGACGTCCGGCCGCGCGCCGCCATCGTAGGGCGTCTTGTCCACCCTGAAGCAGCCGAGCTGGCAGTCCGTGAAGCGCAGGCCGAGCTTGTCCATCATGGCGCCCACGGCCAGTTTCGGCACGCCCCGGTCGGCGGCCACCTTCCAGGCGGCCGGGCAGGCGATGTAGCCGTCCTTGACGGCGGCGCGGACGGCCTCTTCCAGCTCCGCCAGCCCCTCCGGGGAGAGGTTGGCGGGGTTCTCGGGCAGTTCGATGCGCCGCTTCTTCCGGGTGCGGTCGGCCTCGTTGAAATCGCGGGCGGTCACGGCGGTACCTCCGGAGTCAGTATTCCAGCAGGGAGACGACCGGCGCGTCCCCGAGCCGTTTTCGCCCGTGAAGGCTGGCGAGCTCGATGACGAAGGCGGTGGCGACGATGGTGCCGTTCATCTGCCCGACGAGTTTGACCACGGCGCCGGCGGTGCCCCCGGTGGCCAGCACGTCGTCCATGATGAGCACCCGCTCCCCGGCGAGCACGGCGTCACGGTGGATTTCGATGGTGTCCGTCCCGTACTCCAGGTTGTAGTTAATCTCCAGCGTCGCGGAGGGCAGCTTGCCGACCTTGCGGACCGGGGCGAACCCCGCCGCCAGCCGGTAGGCCACCGCCGGCCCGAAGATGAAGCCCCGGGCCTCCATGGACACGACGATGTCCACGTTCAGCCCCACGAACGGCTCCGACAGCCGGTCAATGGTGTAGGCGAAGGCCTTGCGGTCCCGCAGGATGGGCGTGATATCGAAAAAGTTGATGCCCGGGCGGGGGAAGCCCTCTATCTCCCGGATGAAGTGCCGGAGGTTGATATCGGCGCCGGGTACGGTCGGTTCCGGCATGGTCGTCTCCTTGAGCGGTGGTATCAATTCGGATAGTAGCACAGCCGGGGCGGTGCTGTAAATCGGGGACGGGTCAGCCGGACGGCGCGGCGAGCCTGGCCGCCCAGGCGGCGGCCCGCTCCACCTCCCCGTCCTTCAGGGGGCCGCGCGTGCCGGTGACGAAGAACCCCTCCGGGGCCGCCACCGGCCGGGCGCCGAGGCCCGCGAGGTGCTTGCTCATCCGCTTGGCGGCGTAGCCGAAGATGCTCACCCACCGGTGGACGTCGCGGGTGTCGAAGGTCGCCACCGCCAGGCCGCCGGCCGTCTGCTTGTCGAGGCTCTTCAGGAAGGCGCGCATGGCGGGCGTGGCCTGGCCGCCGTTGGTCGGCGCGCCGATGACGACGAGGTCGAACCCGCTGAGGTCGGCGGGGGTGAGGCTGGCGGCCCGGCGAGCATCGGCGCCGAGGGCCTGTGCGATAGCCTGGGCGATGATTTCCGTGTTGCCGAAGGTCGAGTCGTAGACGACGAGCGCTTTCATGGCAGCGCCTCCTATCCGTCCGGGACGAGCCGCAGCACCCGGCCGGACGTCATCAGCACGAGGTCGCCGCCGGGCCCTTCGCTCACGGCGAAGTTGTCCACCCCGCCGTTGTTCTCGGCCAGGACCTGCTTTTTCCGCGTGTCGAGGGGCCAGAGGTCGTAGGTCTGGATGGTGGAGACGACGAGGCCGTTCGCCGCCCGGCTGTAGGCCAGGCCGGGTACCGTGATGGCCTCGTTTTCGAGGACGTTCTCGATGAATGCCTGCGGCTCCGTCGCGCCGTCGCTGATGCGGTAGACGACGTTCCGCTGCCGTTCGAGGATATAGATGGTGCCGTCCTCGTCCGCCGTGGCGGTCGGCAGGTGGGGCGTGACGCGGACGCCGCTGAAATCGGCCAGTTTCACCGGCGCGGACGGGTCCGCCAGCGGCACGCGCCAGACCTCCGCGCGGGAGGTCTCGTGGTTGCCGGCCACTGCCACGAGGGCGTCGTTTTTGGCATCGTAGCTGAGGCTGACGATGAACCAGTCGGTGAACCCGGAGGCCCACAGCTCGTAGCTGCCGTCCTCGTGGATGCGCCACAGCCGCCCGTCAATGGTCCCGGCGTAGATGTTTCCCTCGCCGTCTCGCGTCAGGTGGTAGCAGGGCGTCGGCAGGTCCGTGACGAACGGCTCCAGCCCGTCCGCCGTGACCTTCGAGATAACGTTCTCCGCGATGAGCACGGTGCCATCGCCCCGCTCCACGATGCCCCAGGCGTTGAGGTACGGGGTCAGGAACTCCCAGCTCGCCGCCGCCGGGTCAATGGCGATAAGGTTGGAACCGGCCTGGTTGGCGACCAGGAAGGCGTTGAAGTCCGGCGACCACACCATGTTGCCGGTGCCGGAGGGCGAGTCCATGATTTTCCGGAAGGTGCCGTTCTCGTAGCGGTTGAGTCCCTGGTTGCCGGTGAAGTAGTAGAGGGTGCCGTCCCCGTCGAGGCCGAGCGGTATCGGTTCGTAGGTGCCGGGAATGCCGGCCCCGGTGGTGAGCACCCGCACCGAGCCGTCGCTGAGGTCCACCGCGGAGATGCGCCCGGCGTAGGTCTCCGAGTAGTAGAGCGTGTCGGCCGCCGCATCGAGCAGCACCTGGTAGCAGCCGTCCACGTTCTTGACCACCGTTTCGATTGCCTTGCCGTCGGCGTCATAGCGGGTGATGCTGCTTCCCTGCACCGCCAGTCCGCCGTAGAAGGAGCCGTCCGGCGCCACCGAGATGGTCGTGGCGAAGAGGCCTGACCGCAGCTTCGTCAGCTGGCCGCCGCTCGCCCCGTACAGGTTGCCGTTCTCGTCGAGGATGAGCAGCCGCTGTTTCGCCGCCTGGTAGCCGATGCAGAAGATGCCCGCCAGCGACGAGGTATCCGCGTACGGGCTGAAGCTCCGGTCCGGGTTGAGGGAGAGGATATCCCCGGTCCCCAGCGAGACGACGAGCAGCGTCCCGCTGCCGTCCACCGCCAGCGAGGACGGGTTGACGAGCGGGCTCTGGTAGACGGTCTCGACGCGCCAGCCCTTTTTCACGTTTTTCAGCGGCGAGGGGGCCGCCGCCGTCGTCGTGCCGGGAAGGGCAGATGACGTGGCGGACGCTCCCGGGGTGGTGCTGCCCGGGGTGGTGCCGGCCGGGGTCGTGCCGCCCCCGAGGCTGATGGTTATGCCCCCGTTACACGCGGCGAGCGCCGCGGTGAGCGCGACGGCCAGCGCCAGGAGCCATGTGCGGGCGTTCGGACGGGGCATTTGAGCCATTGTACCGGAGCGGTGTCCGGACGTCAAATTTTCGTCAAGACCGCGGGGCCGCCCGCGGTACGCCGGGCAGGAGCGCCCCGTTCCGCAGCAGCGTCCGCTGGAGCAGCCCGTAGTCCACGTCCCTGGCCGGCACGCCCGCCTTCACCGCCAGCGCGGCGGCGGTCCCCGCCGCCTCACCCATTGCCGCGCAGTGGGGTATCCAGTTGTAGGTGTCGTTGGCCACCATGTCCGAGGAGAAGGCCCGGCAGGCCACCAGCAGCCCCTCCGTTTCCTTCGGGAGCAAAGAGCGGTAGGGGATATAGCCCCGGGCGCACTCGCCCTCGGGGGCGTCGCTCATCGGGGCGTTGCGCGTGTTCGGGAACACGCCGATGGTGTCCGGGTGGACGGTGCCGGCCTTCATGTCGTCGGCGGAGTAGACGTACTCGCCCACCATGCGGCGGCCGCCGCGGGTGCCGGTCTGGCTGGCGGTATCCAGGATGAAGGAGGTTTCGTAGCCGGGGACGTTCTTCTGATAGAACGCGTGGGCCTTCCGCATGACTTTTCGCATCTCCACCTCGACCTGCGTCAAATGCTCCACGTTGGTGGCGGAGAGTCCCGGCACGCGGTTGTTGACCCAGACGACGTCGTTGCGGTGGCTGGCGATGGGCAGCACGTGCATCCCGGTTTCCTTGAAAAGCTGCCCCATGAGCTCGTTGTAGCGGGCGCGGTCGCTTTCCTGGAACTCGCAGGCTTGTGTGAAATCAACGTTGCCGAAGCGCCAGACGAGCGCCAGGTTGGCGGCCCGCATCTTCGGCTCGAAGCGGTCCTCGTAGGGCACCCCGGCCGACGCCATCACGTCGCCGTCGCCGGTCCCGTCAATGACGACCTTCCCCAGCACCGCCTGGCGCCCGGACTTGCTCTCGAAGATGACGCCCTTGACGGTATTGTCCTCGACGATGGCCTGCGTCCCCCACGAGTGCAGGTAGAGCTTGACGCCGGCCTCCTCGACCATGTCGTTGAGGACGCACTTCGTCAGCTCGGGGTCAACGGTGGCGGTGAGGCGGACGCGGTTGGACACCACGACGAAGAACACCCGCCGCCACTTCTCCAAAACGGCGGGGTCGGACGAGCCGAGCTCGCCGGCCCCGGGGTAGAGGACGCCGCCCATCGGGTCGAGCCGGTCGATCCACTCTTGGCACAGCCCGCCGATTTGCGGCTCGTTCGTCCCGTCGGACATGAGCAGGAGCTGGATGACGAGCCCGCCGGTGGCCATGCCGCCGAGGTGCCCGTAGCGCTCCAGCAGTACCGTCTTGGCCCCGTTACGGGCGGCCGCCACCGCCGCCGAGTGACCGCCCGGCCCGCCCCCCACCACGACCACGTCCGCCTCGTGGCAGACGTTCGTGTCCCGGGCGGCTTCGCGGATGGTCCTGGGCGGCTGGCTGGTCATGGGCGGCTCCCTCGCGGTGATGCGATTATTGTACGACAGGGGCGGGAAAAACGCACGTCAGGCGCGCTTGGTGAAATCGCTCCACGCGAACGGCTGCCCGTGGCCGGGGTAGACCGTCCGCACGCCGAGCGCCGCCAGCTTTTTGACGCTGGCGTCCATCTCCTCGGGCACGTCCACCAGCCAGTTCTTGACCGGCTCGCCCCTGGCGTTGTTGAGCAGGTCGCCGCAGAAGAGGTCACCGTCAGCCGTCAGCACCCCGACCGACCCCTGCGAGTGCCCCGGCAGGAAGAGGAGACGGGCGTCGAGGCCGTACTCGCTGAGGTCCGTCTCCTCGTCGAGGAGCACGTCCGGCACGAACGGCCGCCCGAACCACCAGCCGAGCACCCGCACCACGCCCCGCAGCAAGGGCCCCGTGCGGCGGGCGCGGTTATCGAACATGTTACCGGTCACCGCCGGGAGCTCGGCGGGGTGGAGGGCCACCGGGGCGCGGAACGTCCGCTGCAGCCAGCCGCAGTTGCCGGCGTGGTCGAAGTCCGCGTGCGTCACCACGACGAGCTCGATATCGCCGGGGCGGCAGCCGCTCTCCGCCAGCACCCGCCGCAGCCGCCCCCGGTTGATGACACTGCCGCAGTCCACCAGCACCCGGCCCCGCTCCCCCCGGAGCAGGTACCAGTTGGCGATGCTCCCGATGACCGGCAGAATGTCCACGGCCCTATTTTACGCGGTAGACCCAGACCTGGTGAAAGACGTCCGGCTCGCCCTTGGGCATGATGGCGACCGGCTCGCCGACCTCCACGAGCTCCCACGTGCCGGCCTGCTCCAGCGCTGCCTGCTTCTCCCTGAAGCCGTCCTTCTCGTAGACGTCCGGGCGGAGCGTGAAGACAACATGGCCGCCGGGCTTCGTCACCCGGACGAGTTCGTCGAGCGACGACGCCGGGGCGTGTCCCACCGTCAGTGTGCCGACGCAGATGACGGCGTCGTACTCCCCGGTCTCGAAGCCGAGCGGCTGCCCCATCACCTTCTGGTGGAGGGCCCGGTAGACGTTCTTGGCGCGGGCCTGCTCCAGCATCCCCGGGGACATATCCATGGCCTCGATAGTGGTATAGCCGGCGGCGGTCAGTACCTGCCCCACGATGCCCGTTCCGGCCCCGGCGTCGAGGACGCGGGCCTCTTTCGGGACGTACTTCTCGAAGTAGCCGGCCGCCAGCTGCGGCCCCCGGTAGGCGAAGTCCCGCTCCAGGTCCGCGTCGTAGGTCGCGGCCCACTCGTCGTAGCGCTCGGTGAGCTCGTTCTCGTTCTTCGAGGAGTAGACCCACTGCACCTTGTTGTCGCTGTCCATGCGCGCAACCCCCTGTCTCTCCAGCAATGTCATATTGTACCACGCTGGTGGCGCGCTACCGGGACGGGCGGCGGATGAAGAACGGGACAAGGAAGATGAAACAGGCGAGCAGGAACAGCACGCTGCCGGCCGTCATCACCGCGTCTCCGGACCGTACCGAGCCGGCGATGAAAAATCCCGCGCAGACGACGAAGATGACCCAGCCCGCCAGATGGCATTTTTTCTCGAAATCCATGGTACCTCCTCCTAGTCGTCCGGCTCGCGGCGCAGCTCCATGAGCAGCAGGTCGGCCGTGCCGCCGTCCGGCAGCTCCCAGGCGTCCCGCAGCCGCGCCGTCCGGCGAAAGCCGAGCTTCTCGTACGTCTTCACGGCGTGCCGGTTGGCCTCGAACACGGTCAGCCCCAGGCGGCGCAGGCCGCGCTCCCGGAAGGCGTACTCGATGAGCCGCCGCAGGGCCTCCGTGCCGCAGCCCCGGCCGCGGTAGTCCCCGTCCATGATGGCGATGCCCACCTCCGCCGGGTCGTCCGGCGAAGCGATGCCGCGCAGCGCCGCGTAGCCGATGAGCGTGTCTCCCGCCCCGGCGAGGACGCCGAAGACCCGGTTCTCCCCGGGGCGGGCGCCGGGCAAAGTGACCACCTCCGTGAAGCGGCGGAAGCGCTCCGCCTCGTCCGGGGCGAACGGCCGCCAGCCCATCGTCGCGACGAGCTCCGGGTCGGCGCAGAACGCTATCAGCCGGGGGACGTCCTCGTCCCGGAGTGGGCGTAAGCGTACACGCGGGGCGCTTTCCATGAAGCCATTATAGAGGAAGCCGGCGCGTCCGGGAAACCCGGAAGCATTCTCGCAGCTTGAACCCCGCCGGGGCGTGGTTTACAATAATGTAGGGGACCGCCGACTCCCGGAGGGCCGCTTCCGGGAGTCCTGCTGGAGAGAGGTGACATGGAACCCACCGCCGTCAAGGGGGATACCGACCACCGCATTGACCTGCCGGTCGAGGTGACGCGGGACGAGGTGCTCGCCCAGTTCAGGCAGGCCCGCACCCGCGCCAAGGCCGAGACGCTCGTTGACGAGGTGCTGGACATCGCCCGCAGCGTCGCCAGGCCGAAGGGCCTCTACCGCATCGCCTGCGTCGGCGAGCACGACCGCGAGGGCGTCGAGATTGACGGCATCCGCTTCACCAGCCGTGTGCTGAGCGTCAACCTCGCCGAAATCAATACCGTCATCCCCTACCTCACCACCGCCGGGCGGGAGCTCGACGAGACCGGCATTACCCCGGCGGACTTCATGCGCTACTACCTGCTCGACGTGATCAAGATGCGCATGATGTTCCACGGCCTCGATTTCTTCATGAACTACCTCAAGGAGCACTACGGCTTCGAGAAGGCCACCCACCTCCACCCCGGCGAGTTCGCGGACTGGCCCATCTCCGACCAGACCCAGCTCTTCGCCCTCTTCGACGACCCGGAGGCCGCCATCGGCGTCCGGCTGACCCCCAACCTCACCCTCGACCCCATCAAGTCCGGCTCCGGCATCCTCTTCTCCAACGGCCTGAGCTTCGAGAGCTGCCAGCTCTGCCTCCAGCCCCGCTGCGCCGGCCGGCGCGCGCCCTACAGTCCGGCCCTCGTCAAGAAGTTCATCGGGTAGGCGGGGAAACGCTATGGCCGCCGCGCGCACCATTCAGCTGGACGGCATCGGCCCGGTGCTCCTGGAGCGGAGCGCCCGCGCCCGCCGCATCTCCATGACCGTCAACGCGGAGCGCATCCGCGTGGCCGTGCCGCGGGGCGTGCCCTACGCCGCCGCCGAGGCCTTCGCGCGGGACAAGCGGGCCTGGCTGGAACGGGTGGTGCGGCGGCTCCGCCTGCGGGCGGCCCGCCACGAGGACCTCGCCCGGTGTCTGGCAAACCTGGACCTCGCCGCCGCCAGGCGGGAACTGAAACAGCGCCTCGCCGGGCTGGCGAAGGAGCACGGCTATGCGTACTCCCGGGTGAGCGTCCGCAACCAGAAGACCCGCTGGGGCAGCTGCTCCCGCTACAACGCCGTCAGCCTCAACGTCAAGCTGGTGCTGCTGCCGGCGCCCTACCGGGACTACGTTCTCCTCCACGAGCTCGTCCATACCCGCCACCACAACCACGGGCGGGCCTTCTGGGACGAGCTGGACGAGCACGTGCCGGGCGCGCGGGACATCGCCCGCCGCCTCCGCGACGAGTACGACCTCCGCCTGATGTAGCCCCGGCCCGTCCCGGCTGGCGTTTCCCGTCCTGACGTGGCAGGCCGGACATGGTTGACAGGCCCGGAAAGTAGGTCTACTATATTCATCTGCCCGGATACCGGCTGTTTCGTGGCAAGGGGGGTCATGATGATAATGAGCAGGAAAGTATTGGCCGGAATAATCGCCGCTATCATCGCAGGCGTAGGGCTTGTGATAGCCGGCGTGCTTGTCAGGCCTGCGTTCATTACGCTCGGCATCGTGGTTGCTCTCTTCGGGGTCTGGATATTCCTGGCCTCCATGGTGCGGAAAAAGACGACGGGCCTGTTCGATGAAAGGACGGCGCCGGAGAAGGCCGAAAGACGTCTGAAAATGCTGAAGACGCTGGTACTGGCCGCCGGGATCTCGTTCGTGGTGGGTGTTGTTGGTACTATCCTGCACAATGTCCTCTACGGCCTGCTGGATAAAGAAGAACCCGTCTCTTTTTTCCTCGCGGTGGTGGGTCTTTTCGGGTTTGTTGCAGCCGCTCTTGCGGGCCTGATACTATTCCTCACGGGACGGCGAAAAAAGCGGGTCCATATATAACGCCTTTCAGGAGGTCCTACCGTGGCAGACAAGTACGGCCATCTGGTCAAGACGCTCGAGTATCAGCCGGGGAGGGGCGGCGCCAACGCCAGGGAGCTCGTCTTCGTCAACGGGGAGCAGCTCGGCGGCTTCGAGCTCAACTTCATCGTCGGCGTCTACGATACCGTCGGCGACTGGGCTCCGAACCGCGGCGCCCACACCCACGCCTTCGACGAGCTCCTCCTCTTCTTCGGCTACAATCCGGAGGACATGAACTACCTCGGGGCGGATATGTCCCTCGCCGTCGGCAGGGAGTACGAGGTCCACCGCTTCTCCAAGCCTTCGGTCGTCGCCGCGCCGGCCGGCTCGGCCCACTGCCCCCTCGTCACGGAGAAGGTGCACGAGCGCTTCGGGCACTTCCACCTCGCCTTGAGCGCCGCCTACTCCGGCGCCCCGTGCCCGCAGGAGGGCACGACCGACGGCCACGAGTACGACCACTTCTTCCATGACATGGTGGCGTTGCCGGGGCCCGGCGGGGCGGACGCCGTCCAGTCCGTCCACTGGGACGGCAAAGACCTGGAGGGCTTCCCCGTCAACTTCACCATGAGCCTCCACAACGCGCCCGGGACCTTTCGAAAGGGCCCCCACGTCCATCCCTACGATGAGGTCTACATCTTCTTCGGGCACAAGACGGACGAGCTCGCCTACCTCGGCGCGGAGATTTCCATCGAGCTCGGCGCGGAGCGGGAAAAGCACACCTTCGATGTCCCCACCGTCGTCGCTGTCCCGCGCGGCCTGCCGCACTTCCCGCTGGCCTGCCGCCGCGCGGACGCCCCGTACCGCCTCATGAACGTGGGGCTCGGTTCCGTCTACAGGGAGGAAAGGCTCTAGAGCCGGGCCGATTGCCCGCCGTCCTGCGCGAAGACCTGCCCCGTGATGTAGCCGGAGGCGTCCGAGGCGAGCAGCACTGCCAGCCCGGTCAGCTCCTCCGCCTCCGCCTGCCGCCCCATCGGTATCCACTTCTCGCAGTACTCCCGGATGAAGTTCTGCATCTGCTTCTCCATCGCCGGGTCCGCGTTCTTGGGGCGGTTCTGGCTGCCGAGCTCGGACTTGTGCATGCCCGGGGCGATGCAGTTGACGCGGATGCCGTCCGCGGCGTACTCGATGGCGGCCACCTGGGTCAGGTTCATGAGGGCGGCCTTGGAGGCGCCGTAGGGCGCCGGCCCCACCTCCGGGACCTCCGCCCGTAACCCCGCGATGGACGAGATGTTGATGATGGAGCCGCTCTTCTGCTCCCGCATCACCTGGACGACGTATTTCAGCGTCAGGAAGGCGCCCCGCAGGTTGGTGTTGATGACGAGGTCCCACTCCTCGGAGGGGATCTCGTGGATTTTTCGGAACGGCGTCGTCATGCCGGCGTTGTTGAACAGGATGTCTATCTTGCCGAGCTGGTTGACGGTCTCCCTGACCATGTTCTTGACGGCTTCCTCGTCGGTGACGTCCGCCTCGATGGCGATGGCCGCGTGACCGTACCTGCCGATGTCCGCCAGCGTCTCGGCCAGCTTGGCGCTGTCCCGGCCCACGCAGGCCACGTCCGCCCCGAACTGGGCCATCGCCCGCGCCAGGGCGCGCCCCAGCCCGCGGCTCGCCCCGGTGACGAGGGCTACCTTGCCGGTCAAATCGAAGATATTCATGCCGTCCATGTCCCGTACCTCCAGGTGGCGTTTTTTCGCTGCCCCCATTATAGCCCGGCAGGGAGGGGAAAGAACAAGCCGCGTCCCGCCGCCGTCCGTCAGGCCAGGAACCGCCTGATGATCTCCGCCAGGTCCTCGATGTCCTTCCGGTACACGAACTCCCCGCGCCCGTGAATGGTGCACTCCGGGCGGATGACCCCCAGGCCGAACTCCTTGCCGCCCCACTCGGCCACGATTTCCGCCAGGTCCCCGGAGCCCATCTCCCCGTACTTCCCGCTCTCGCCGGTGACGTCTTTGATGAGGTCCGCCAGGGCGTCGATGAGCGGGTCTTCCCGCGGCGGCAGCGTCGGCATGGCGACGACGCGCTCCAGCTCCCAGTGTACCTCGGGCACCGACGAGAGCACCTCGAGCAGCTCTTTCTTGGCGTCCGCTACGTTTTCCTCGGGGATCAGCCGGCGGTCCACCGAGATGAGACAGTCGTCGGGAACGATGTTGACCTTGGTCCCTCCCCTGACCACGTTGACGTTGAGCCGGGACTGCATCCACCGCAGGCCGGTAGCCGGGTGCACCGGCACGTTGGATTGCCTCGCCTCCACCTTTTTCTTGAGCTCCAGCAGGGCGCCGACCAGGCGGCAGGCGTTTTCCACCGCGTTCTCCCCCAGGTGGGACAGGCCCGAATGGACCGATTTCCCCTTCACCCGGATGTCCACGTGCAGCGCCCCGAGCCCGGCGACGGCCACGAACCCGAAGCTGGAATCGAGGCAGAACAGGAACGACCCCGCGACCGGCTCCAGGTACCGCGCCAGGTAGCGGAGCTGGCTCGCCTGGCTGTACTCCTCGTCGGTGGTGATGATGACCGAAACATCGTACCTGAGCTCCCTCGTTCCGAGCGAGTCGAGGGCCAGCAGCAAGGCGGCGATGCTTCCCTTCATGTCGGCGGCGCCCCGGCCGAATATCTTCCCGTCCGCCACCCTCGGCTCGAAGGCGTCCGGCTCCTCAGCCGGCACTACGTCGATGTGCCCGTAGAAGATGAGCCGCGGCAGGCCGGCCCGGCGGCGGTGGCAGACCAGGTTGACCCTGCCCTCCCGTCCCTCGGCGTGTTCCGGGGGAATAGCTACCTGCTGCGTCTCGAACCCCAGGCCCTGGAAAAGGGGCTCGAGGTAGTCCATCGCTCTCCCGTAGTTGCGGCCCGGCGGCACCGTCGTATCAATGCTGATGAGGTTTTTGAGTACTTCAACGTAGTCCATGCGCTTCTCCCGCCGGCTCCCGGCAAATCTGCCAGTGAATTGTACCACGCCGCGGCCTTGGCGGGGGTAGCCGGGAGCGTTATCCTCGCGGCGGAAAAACACCTTCGTTCTTTTGCCCTCTCCCCTCGGGGGTCCTGTTGACAGCCGGGGTCGTTTGCTATAAGGTACGTGTGATGATTCGGCGCGTGCCGCCGGAAGAGGGCGTTCGATGCGAATCGCAGGGGTGTATGTCACGGGTTTCCTGGGGGCTTTGTTCGGGGTCTTCCTCGGGTTGTTCTTCATCTTCCAGACCGACCTGTTTGGCTCGGCTTCGAGAAACCTTGACCCCTGGGTCGTTCCCGTCGGGGCTGCCGCGCTCGTCGGGCTGGTCTGCGGAGTCCTTGGCATCGTCATTGAAGACCGGCGCTTTGCGATGGCGGGCCTGCTCGCTTCAATAGCCGGGGCCGTCTACGCGGGCATCATCATGCTGCTGGTAGCCTCGGCGTTGTAGCGGTACCGGGGAGCCCGTCGCCTTCTATTGCCCCTTCGTTCGAGTGGTTTTGTATTCGTTCCCCGCTTGCCCTATACTGGACGCGAAACCGCCCGCCGGAGGACGCCATGAACGAGCTGCCCTACGCCAAAAACATCATCACGGATACCAGGCCGTACTCGCCGGAGGACCTCGCCAGGATAGCGGAGCTCAAGGCCAAGCTGCCGCCCGTCGAGACCACCGTCGAGCTGACCCGCCTCCTCTGGATGGACGATACCATGGTCGAGAACGCCCGGCTCTACATGGAGTGCATCTGGCTCTGGGGCGGCGAGACCCGGGCCGGCCTCATGGAAGAGCCCCACGTCCACGATTTCCCGGAGGTCATCGGCTTCATCAGCTCGGACCGGGACAACCCCGCCGAGCTCGGCGCTGTCATGGAGATGCACCTCGGCGACGAGGTCCACTACCTGACCAGATCGTGCCTGGTCCACGTCCCCGCCGGCATGAAGCACTGCCCCCTCACCTTCAAGAAGGTGGACCGCCCCGTCTTCTTCTTTACCCTCGCCCCCATCGGGAGCTACGGGCGCACCTCCGGCCTGACCGACCCGGACGCGGTGAACGGGACCGCCTTCGTGCCGCCGCAAACCCCTGATGAATCTGGCACCAGGTACGGTCGCTATATCATCACCAGACCCAAGATGCACGGCACGCCGCCCCCGCCCGGCACGCCGCCGCCCAGGCGGACGGCCGCCACCACCCACCTCGTCTCCCTCGACGACGAGGCCTCCACCGGCTCGTTCTACGTGGACTTCGTCTGGATATGGAACGGCGAGATGACCATGTCTCCCGAGCCCCACGCCCATGACTTCGACGAGATGATCGGCATCGTCGGCTTCGACCCCGATG
This sequence comes from Dehalococcoidales bacterium, assembly GCA_034430495.1. Taxonomy (GTDB): domain Bacteria; phylum Chloroflexota; class Dehalococcoidia; order Dehalococcoidales; family RBG-16-60-22; genus DAOUEG01. Next base: position 11,358 of record DAOUEG010000100.1, on the reverse strand, counting down.
ACCCCCGCGGCAACGAGCGCGGCATCGGCGGCAACGTGAGCGTCCTCATGGGCGAGGACACCTACCCCATCACGCAAAGCTCCCTTATCTATATACCCGCGGGCGTGCCGCACTGCCCGCTCTCGTTCTGGGATATCAAGAAGCCGGTGCTCTGCTTCACCATCGGCACGGCCGCCATGTGGTCGAAGCAGGACGCCTGAGGGAGGCACCGCATGGACCGGGTCAAGGGTAAGGTCGCCATCATCACCGGGGCGGGCCGGGGCATCGGCGCCGCCGCCGCGAGACTGCTCGCCAAAGAGGGCGCCAGGGTCGCCATCCTGGAGATTGACGACGCCAGCGCCACGAAGGTGGCCGATGCCATCAACGCCGCCGGCGGCGAGGCGACCTGGTTCCACGCCGATATCCGCCGCGAAAACGAGGTGAAGCAGGCCATTGACGCCGTCTGGGACAGGTGGGGCGCCGTCGATATCATGGTCAACAACGCCTGTATCCCCGGCGGCCGCCGGGAGCACATTGACCTGCCGAAAGAGGAGTTCGAGGCCGTCATCGGCACCAAGTTCTACGGCATGTTCAACTGCAACAAGTACGCCACGGAGTACATGAAGCGGTCCGGCGGCGGCAGCATCGTCAACGTGGCGTCCTGCTACGGCATCATCGGCTGCGATACCCCCATCTACGACGCCTCCAACGGCGCCATGCGGGCCATGACCAAGTCCGAGGCCATCGTCTACGCCAGGTACAACATCCGCTCCAACTCCGTCCATCCCGGCAACATCCACACCGAGCTCTTTGAGGAGTTGGTCGAACGCATCGGCGGGGGACTGGAATACACGGAGAAGATCCTCGGCAAGATGGTGCCGATGAACCGCATGGGCACGCCGGAGGAGATCGCCAACGGCATCCTCTTCCTCGCCTCGGACGAGTCCAGCTTCATGACCGGCGCCGAGCTCGTCATGGACGGCGGCCTCGTCAACGCCCCGCCGCCGGTCTACCCGGAAGGAACGTAGTCCGGGGCGCGCTGCTTGGAACGAAGGTACGTCCTGCTCATAGGAAGGAGGCGGGCCATGTTCAAGGAGTTCAAGGCTTTCATCACCCGGGGGAACGTGGTGGACCTGGCGGTGGGCATCGTCATCGGGGTGGCGTTCGGGGCCATCGTGACCTCGTTCGTCAATGATATCCTGATGCCGCCCATCGGACTGGGGCTCGGCAACGTCGATTTCGGCAACCTGTACACCGTCATCAAGGAGGGGGCCGTGCCGGGGCCTTACCTGTCGCTGGCGGCGGCCAGGGAGGCCGGGGCGGTCACCATCAACTACGGGGTGTTCATCAACGTGGTCATCAACTTCCTCATCATCGCCGCCGCGGTGTTCTTCCTCGTGGTCCGGCCGCTCAACCGGTATCATGCCCGGCAGCAGGCGGCCAAACCGGCGGCCGCGCCGGCCACCAGGGACTGCCCCTTCTGCGCCACGGCCATCCCGGTGAAAGCCACGCGCTGTCCCAACTGCACCTCGCAGCTGCCCGCGTAGGGGAGGACTACGGCTGGTAGAACTGGGTGAAGGTGGCCGTCGCCTCGTCCGCGTGGATGGTGATGGTGAAGGTTGCCCCGCTGTTCTGGATCTTGAGCCCGTCCACCAGCCCGAATTTGATGTCCTGTTGCGCCGTCACGCTGGTGCCGGCCGGCAGTGCGCCGATTTGAACGATGAGGGATTGCCCTCCGTTGATCTTGATGGTCGAGTCCCCTTGCGTTACCGTGACCTCTCCGTAGACGTTGTGGGCGTCTTCATTCCCGAGGTTGGAAACCTGGGCGGTTACCGTTCTGGTAAACCCGCTGCCGGAGATGTCCGCGATGAAGAAGTCGAACTGCACGAACGGAGCCACGGCCGTCGTGGTGGACGTGGGTTGGGCGGCCGAAGGGGTTGGCGCGGTAGAAGTGGGCTCGGCGGTTTGGGTCGTCGGTGCCGGTTGTGTGGCGATGGGTGTTGGGGTGCTTACGGAGCCGGGCCCCGCCGATGACGAGAACCAGCCGGAAAAGTGTCCGACCGCAACTACTACGACGACGAGCACGAAAATCAAGGACAATATGATAAGGGTTTTTTTCATGGGGATTCCGGGACTTTTCGGGTAACGAGAACCGGGACGTTTCCCTATCCCATTTTCTTCACAAACCGGTCGTACAGCGCCCGCGCCTGCGCCGTGTCCACCGTGTTCTGGACGATGGCCCGCCCGTCCGGGAACACGAGCAGCTCCTGCTCCCCCACGGTGAAGCCGAGGAACCACGGCCTGCGGTCGAGGTTTTCAACCCTGCCGCTCAGCTGACCGGCCAGCCTGTCCAGGTCCGGCGCCGGCACCGCCGGGTCGAACACCTGCACCGCCCGGCTCTGGCCGCAGAGCGAGGTCACCTTCTCCGCGAGCGGCCTGTCCAGGAACTCGTACGTTCCGTGGCAGGCCGGGCAGTCCGCCTTCCTGGAGACGTTCACGCGGTCGAACACGTTCCGCCACACGTCAATGAGGATGAGGTCCCGGTTGATGTTCGCCCGGTCCACCAGCAGCTTCATCGCCTCGGTGGCCTGGAGGGCCGCCACCACGCCCGGCGCCGTCCCCACCACGCCCGCCGTCTCGCAGGTCTCGGTGGCCTGGAGCGTCAGCTCCGGCGGGGAGATGCAGCGGAAGCAGGGCGTCTCCCCCGGCACGATGGTCATCGTCATCCCGTTGGCGGCGATGGCCCCGCCATAGACCCACGGGATGCCGAGCTTGAGGGAGACATCGTTGATGAGGTAGCGGGTCTCGGCGTTGTCGAGCCCGTCCAGGATGACGTCCGCATCCCGGCAGAACCCCTCGATGTTGCCGGCGTTGGTGTCCGCCACGATGCCGCGCACCTTCACGTTGGAATTCATCTTCTTCAGGCGGCGCTCCGCGGCCACGGCCTTCGGCAGGCGGTTCTTGATGTCCTCCTCATCGTAGAGCACCTGACGCTGGAGGTTGTGCTCCTCGATGAAGTCCCGGTCAACGACGGTCACCTCCCCGAGCCCGGCCCGCACCAGGAAAATGGCGAGGTGGCTGCCGAGCGCCCCGCAGCCGATGACGACGGCCCGGCTCTTGACGAGCTTCTCCTGGCCCTCCTCCCCGATGCCGGGGAACATCGTCTGCCGGGAATAGCGGTTCCTCAGGTTGCGGTCCAGCATTCCCACATTGTAGCCCACGTCCCGGTCACGGGGCAATACCGCCCCGGCGGCCCCCGTGCCAGGATGGAAAATGTGACGAAACTGTTTTAGAATTGTTAAGGAAAGGTACGGAAGTACCGGCGGCAACCCTTTACCGGAAACGGTGGACGGTGTATAATATATCACGTTATATCGTTATGGATGTTGTTAGACTGGGAAGTGGTTTTTACGCGCGCCAGACAGGATTGAACCTCCCATGAAAACGGTACTGAGATTAATGGGCTTTGTCCGCGGCAACTGGTCGTTGTTCGTATGGGCGTTTGTGGCCATCGTCATCAGCACCGGGTTCGCTATCCTCATCCCGCGCATGCTCGGGCAGGGCGTGGATACCATTGACAGCTCCGGGCAGCACAGCACCGTCATCATCATCGCGCTGGTCATCATCGGGGCCGGGACGCTGCGCGGCTGGGCGGGCTACTTCCAGCGTTTCCTCAACGAGGTCGTCTCGCAGCGGGTCTCGTACCGCATCCGCAACGCCCTCTACAGCCGCATCCAGCGTCTGAGCTTCGCCTTCCACGACCAGAGCCAGACCGGTCAGCTCATGTCCCGCGCCACGGTGGACGTGGAAGCGGTCCGCATGTTCTTCTCGATGGGCCTGCTCGGTATGCTCCAGACCGTCGTCATGGTCGTGGGCGTCTACGCCATGATGTTCGCCATCAACCCGGTCCTCGCCCTCATCACGCTCGCCTTCGTCGTCCCCGTCGCCTGGGTGGCGGCTACCTTCGGCGGGCGCATCCGGCCCATCTGGCTCCGCGTACAGCAGGTGCTCGGCTTCATGGGCACGACGCTGGAAGAGAACCTCTCCGGCATCCACGTGGTCAAGTCCTTTAACCACCAGGAACCGGACAGCCTCAAGTTCGCTGACCAGGCCCAGACCCTCTACGACGAGCAGATGCACGCCGCCAAGCTGATGTCCCTCAACATGCCGACGATGGTCCTCCTCGTCAGCCTGCCGACCGTCGCCATCCTCTGGTACGGCGGCCGCCAGGTGCTCAACGGCGGGCCCATGACCATCGGCGATATCACCCAGTTCATTTTCTACACGGCGCTGCTCGCCATGCCCATCCGGCGGCTCGGCTTCCTCGTCAACATCTACTCCCGCACCATCTCGGCCGGCCAGCGCATCCTGGAAATACTGGACACGGAGTCTGAGGTCAAGGAACGGCCCGGCGCCGTGGAAATCGGCCGCGCCCGCGGCGAGGTGACCTTCGAGAACGTCAGCTTCAGCTATACCAACGTCGGCCCGGCCCTCAAGGACGTCAGCTTTACGGTGCTGCCCGGCCAGACGGTCGCCCTGCTCGGCCGCTCCGGGAGCGGCAAGAGCACCATCGCCAATCTGCTGGCCCGCTTCTACGACGTGTCCGAGGGCAGCATCAAGCTCGACGGCGTGGACATCCGCGATTTGACCCTCGCCTCGCTGCGCAAGAACGTCGTGGCCGCCCAGCAGGACGTCTTCCTCTTCTCCGCCACCGTGAAGGAGAACATCGCCTACGGGGCCACCGATGCGGACATGGACCACATCATCGAGGTCTCCAAGGCGGCCTACCTCCACGATTCCATTGACGCCCTCCCGGACAAGTACGAGACCTGGGTCGGCGAGCGCGGCGATACCCTCTCCGGCGGCGAGAAACAGCGGCTCTCCATCGCCCGGACGCTGCTCGTCAACCCGAGCGTGCTGATACTGGACGATTCCACCGCCAGCGTGGACGCCCGCACCGAGCGGCTCATCCGCCAGGCGCTCGACCGGCTCATCAAGAACCGGACGACCTTCGTCATTACCCACCGCATCCCCATCATCAAGGGGGCGGACCTGATACTGGTGCTCGATAACGGCGAGGTCGTCGAGCGGGGCACCCACGACGAGCTCATCACCCGGGGCGGCCTCTATAAAGAAGTGTACGAAGAACAGCTCCTCGTCCACCAGCGGACCGAGGACGAGACCATTCTGGAGGAAGCCTGATGTTCCACGGACCGGGCGGCGGTTTCGGCGGCCGCGGCGGCGGCAGGGGATTCGACCAGGACGAGGTTCTCGGCAAGGTCTACGACAGCCACGTCATCGGCCGGCTGCCGCGTTTCCTCAAGCCGGTCATGAAGTGGATCGGCATCGGCGCGACGGGTACGATAACACGCACCCTGGCGACGCTGGGTCTGCCGTACATGGTCGGCGTGGCCACGGACCATATCGTGAACGGGGACTTCGGCGGCCTCATGCTGGCCGTCTACCTCCTCGTCGCCATCGCCGTCGCCATGTGGGCCGGCCAGTACCTGGAGACGCTGTTCACCTCCATCGCCGGGCAGAAAATCATCTACGCCATGCGGACGCAGATGTTCGACCACCTCCAGAAGCTCTCCATGAGCTTCTTCGATACCCACCAGGTCGGCAAGCTGATGTCCCGCGTCCAGAACGACGTGTCCCAGATACAGGAGCTCGTGACCCAGGGGCTGCTTTCCCTCATCACGAGCCTGCTGACGCTCATCGGCATCGCCATCATCCTCGTCTCCATGAACTGGCGGCTCGGCCTGCTGACGCTGACCGTCGTGCCGGTCCTCATGGGCCTGGTCTTCGTCTGGCAGCGGTACGCCCGGGAAGCCTTCATCAAGGTGCGGCGGGCCATCGCCGTGGTCAACTCGCAGCTCCAGGAGGACATGTCCGGCGTCCGCGTCATCCAGAGTCTCTCCCGCGAGGAAGAGAACATGGTCCAGTTCGATTCCGTCAACAAGACCCACCTGGAGGCCAACATCACCGCCGTCAAGTGGGAAGCCCTCATGATGCCCATGGTCAACACGATGACCGGCATCTCCTTCGCCATCGTCATCATCATCGGCGGCTTCCAGGTCCTCGGCGGCACCATGTCCATCGGCGTGCTGATGGCCTTCCTCCTCTACGTGCAGCGCTTCTTCGACCCCGTCCTCGAGCTCTCCATGCAGTACACCCAGCTCCAGCGGGCCATGGCCTCCGGCCACCGCATCTTCGAGATGCTGGACATCAAGCCGGATATCGAGGACGTCCGGGGCGCCGTCGCCCTGCCCCCGGTCAGCGGCGAGATTGAGTTCAAGGACGTCACCTTCGCCTACGAGGAAGACAAGGACGTGCTCCACGGTATCAACCTGTGCGTGAACGCCGGCGAGACGGTGGCCATCGTCGGCCACACCGGCTCCGGCAAGAGCAGCCTCGTCAGCCTCATCGCGCGGTTCTACGAGGTGCAGCACGGCGCCGTGCTCATTGACGGGCACGACGTCCGCGACGTGACGCAGGAGTCCCTCCGCCGGCAGATAGGCATCGTCCCGCAGGACCCCATGCTCTTCACCGGCTCCATCGAGGAAAATATCACCTACGGCATCCCGGACATCAGCCGGGAGCGGGTGGAGGCCGTCAGCGCCGAGGTGGGCGCCCACGCCTTCATCACCCGCCTCAAGAAAGGCTACGATACCCAGGTGGGCCAGCGCGGCACCAACCTGAGCGCCGGGCAGCGCCAGCTCATCTGCATGGCCCGGGCCATGCTCATTGACCCGCGCATCCTCATCCTCGACGAGGCCACGTCCAACATTGATACCCACACCGAGCGCATCATGCAGCGGGCCGTCCGCAGGCTGGCCCGCGGCCGCACCTGCGTCACCATCGCCCACCGGCTGTCCACGGTGACCGGGGCGGACCGCATCATCGTGATGGACCACGGGAACGTCATCGAGGAAGGCTCCCACCGCGAGCTGCTGGCCCGCAAAGGCCACTACTACACGCTCTATACCACCCTCAGCGCCCCGGACCTCGTGGCCTAGCCTCCGCCCGCCTGGCCGCTCCCTCCAGGACCTGGCGGTTCCGGGAGCTAGCTCTTCCTCTTCCGGCCGGCCGCCGCCAGCGGCGCCACCACCAGCCAGATGACGATGGTCACCAGCATGGAATCCACGTAGCCGAGGTCGCCGGTGACACCGAGCTTCGGAGCGATGGGGCTCCAGAGGAGCATCAGCAGCAGCGCGCTGATGAAGAATCCCGGGATTGCCGCCAGGATGGAAAAATAACCCATTACCGTACCTCCCGGTCTGAATACCGGTCATATCATACCGGTTCGGGTTCTCGCTGGCAATGGGTCGGTGCCGGTCTATTCCGGGTGACCGGCCCCGGGGCGGGGCAGCCGGATGGTGAAGGTGGAGCCCTCCCCCTCCCTGCTGGTGACGGCGATGGCGCCGTCGTGCGCCTCCACGATGTGCTTGGCGATGGCCAGCCCCATGCCGGAGCCCTGGCCGGTCCGGGAGCGGTCCCCCATGTAGAAACGCTCGAAGATGCGGGGCAGGTCGCGCCGCGGGATACCCATCCCGGTGTCCGCCACCGCCAGCGTCACCGCTTCGTCCTCCGCCCGCGTGGTGATGGTGACGCTGCCGCCCGGCTTGTTGAACTTCACCGCGTTGTGCAGCAGGTTGATGATGACCTGCCGCAGCCGCTCCGCGTCCGCCGTGATGACCGGCAGGTCGTCCGCCAGGTCGGTCGTCAGCGTAAGCTGCTGACGCTCCGCCTGGGGGGCCATCTGGCTGACGGACTCCCGTACCAGGGTATTGAGGTCCACCTCCGACCATTCCAGGTCGGTGCGGCCGGTTTCGATGCGGGAAAGCTCGGTGAGCTCGGCCACCATCTGGGTGAGGCGGTTGACCTCGTCCTCGATGCGGGTCAGGAAGTCCACCGCCGCGTCATGGTTGTCAATGGCCCCGTCCTGGAGCGTGTCCACCATCGCCTTGATGCCGGCCAGCGGCGTGCGGAAATCGTGGGAGATGTTGCCGACTATCTCGCGGCGCATCGTCTGGAGGGCGCGGACCTCGGTAAGGTCCTGGAGCAGGATGAGGGCGCCGCTGGCTCCCTCGGTGCCGATGGCGATGGCCCGCACGAACCGCCCGGTGGCGCTCGATTCGAACTGCACCTCCTCCGGCCGGCGGGAGGCCAGGCTCCGCTGGAGCACCTCGGTGAGCTCGTAGTCACGCGCCGCCTCGATGACCGGCCGCGGTAAACCGGCGTCCGGCCGGAAGCCGAGCAGGTCGCCGGCGGCCCGGTTGGCCAGGGTAATGCTCCCTTCCTCATCGGTGGTGATGATGCCGTCCGCCATGTTGTTGAGGATGGCGGTCAGCCGGGCGCGGTCGTCGGTCAGCTCGGCAACGGTCGAGCGGAGCTGGACGGCCATCTCGCTGAAGGCCCGGGCGAGCTGGCCGGACTCGTCGGGGGCGCTCACGGCGAGCGGTACCTCGAAGTCGCCGGCGGCGAGACGCCGGGCGGCCACCGTCAGCTCCCGCACCGGTCGCGTCATGACGCGGGTGATGAGCCAGGCCGCCACGATGACTACCACGGCGATGACGGCCAGCGCGATGATAATCGTCGTCACGGCGCGGCCCACGTAGCGGTCAACGCGGGTCGCCGGCAGGGCCACCCGGGCGACGCCGAGGGTCGTGCCGCCGCTCGCTATCGGCACCGCGATGTAGACGAGCTCCTCGCCGACCGTGGCGCTGAGGCGGGTGGCCTCGCCCGTACCGCCGGCGATGGCCTCGACCACCTCCGGCCGGTTGGCGTGGCTGCCCATCACCGCCGGGTCTTCGTCCGAGTCCGCCACCACCGTGCCGTCCTTCCGGATGATGGTGAACCGGGTAGCCGTCTGCCCGCCGAGCTGCTCGATGAGGGCTTCGAGCCCGGCCGGGTCCTGCGTCCCCTGGAGATAGGGCAGGGCCTCGGCGGCGATGAGGACGGCCTCGGAGCGGAGGTCGGACTTGAGGTTGGCGAGCTGCGTGTTCTGCACCGAGACGGTCAGGTACGCGCCGAGCGCCCCCATCCCGATGATGATGATGAGCATGAACCAGGCAGTGACGCGCCACTGCATGCCGCGGAACATGGGGTCAGTCCTCCAGCTTGTAGCCGGTGCCCCGGACCGTGAGGAGGTGGCGGGGGCGGTGCGGGTCGGGCTCTATTTTCCGGCGCAGCCAGCGGATGTGGACGTCCACGGTGCGGGTGTCCCCGGCGTACTCGTAGCCCCAGACTTTTTCCAGGAGCTGCTCCCGGGAGAAAACGAAGCTCTTGTTCCGGGCCAGGAAGGCCAGCAGGTCGTACTCCTTGGGGGTGAGTTCGAGGGGAGCGCCGTCGCGGGTGACGCGGTGGCGCGAGAGGTCGAGCTCCACCTCGCCGAAGGCGATGACCTCCGCCTCGGCAGGCGCGGCCTCCCGGGCGGCGGCCCGGCGGAGCAAGGCGTGGACGCGGGCGATGAACTCCCGCATCCCGAAGGGCTTGGTCACGTAGTCGTCGGCGCCCATCTCCAGCCCCAGCACCTTGTCCGTCTCGTCCGCCCGGGCGGTAAGCATGAGGATGGGCACGTTCATCTCCTGGCGCAGGATGCGGCAGACCTCGAAGCCGTTCATGACCGGCAGCATCAGGTCGAGCACGACGAGGTCCGGCTTCTCGCGGCGCGCCGCCTCCAGCCCGGCGGCGCCGTCGCCGGCGGTCAGGGCACGGTAGCCCTCGCGGGAGAGGTTGTAGGCGAGCGTCCGCTGCAGGTTGGGGTCGTCCTCGATAATGAGTACGGTCGTTTCCATGCCGGTCTCTCCGCCTAGTATAGCCTTTCCACCCGCCGCAGGTAAATACCGGCGGGCCTGGGGTTTTCCGCTCCGATGCGCTATACTGGGACCGTGGCCAGGACGACGTTTACCTGCCGGATACCCATGTACGGCCTGCCCTACGAGATAACCACCCTCCGCGAGGTGGCCGTGGAGCTGCCGGAGGGTGCGAACATGGCCAGCGTGGTGGCGGCCCTCAAGGACAAGGTACCCGCTTTGGAAGGGCCGGTGGTCCGGCCCGGCACCGACCGCCTCCGGGAGCAGTACAAGTTCAACCTCAACGGGACGTTCTACTACGACGGCCAGGACTTCACCCTGCGTCCCGGCGACCGCATCGCGCTGCTCGTGCCGGTCACCGGCGGCTGATCCGGAATGTCATTCTGAGGGAGTTCGCCCGGGGCGAATGACCGAAGAATCTTGGGGTGGGGAAGCCCCGGCAAGTTATCGTCTCTGATAAACAGGTGCCAGGCGCAAAACGGCGCCGGCGGGCTCTGCCCGCCGGCGCCGTGTGCTATCGCGGTCGGTACCTACCCCCACTCCTTCTTCATCTTCTCCGCCAGCTTGACGACGCGCTCCGGGGAATCGTAGTTCTGGTCGATGTACATGTATTTCTCCCGGTCTTTCTCCGGGACGAGCTCCGGGCGGGACTTCTCCGCGTGCTCCTCCGCCTGCTCCACCGTCACCACGATGAACGGCCGCGTCACCCTGCGGATGATCCACGGCCCGTGGACGAACTCGGCCGGCAGGTAGACGGCGTTGGAGGTAGTGAGGAGGTGGCTCTCCATCTCCGGTCCCAGGTAGAACTCCACCTCCGCCCCCAGGTCCAGCGGGTTGTCCGGGTCTGTCCCCAGGTGCATGACCACCTCCGGGTACTTGTGGGTGTGGGGGCCGTGGCCCGTATCGCCCCAGTCCTTCGCCAGGGGCATGTTCTCCGGCGTTTTCCCCACCCAGTGGACGTGGTACTGGTGGCTGCCCGCGTAGAGGCCGTTATTGTTGGTGTGGTTCCACCAGGCTATCTGCTGTCCCGTTCCGGCCGGGTGCCAGGGACGGGAGCCGGAGATGATGTACTCGTCGTAGTTACCCATGGTCCTTCTCCTGCGGCTGGCCGTCGTGCTCCCGGTTGCGGTCGGAGCGGGCCGCCGGCATGTTCGAGTAGCCCTCGCCCATCTTGTCGTCGTGCCAGAAGCCCCAGTCGAGCTGGGCCCGCTGCTCCGGCGTGCAGAGCTGCGGGTAGAACTTCTCCGTGTGCTCCAGCCCCTGGTTTATCTCAATGAAAATCCACGGCCGGGTGGTGTGGAGCGGGTTCCAGGGGCCGTGGATGAAGTTGGGCGGCATGAAGATGATGCACGTCTCGGTGATAACGTGGCGCTCCTGCTCCGGCCCCATGTAGATTTCCACCTCCGCCCCCAGGTCGTCCGGGTGGTCCGGGTCCGTGCCGAGGTGGATGAGCAGCTCCGCCTCCGAGTGGATGTGCGGCGGGTGGCCTATCTTCATGCGGGGCTCCTCGTGGGGCACCACCCAGTGGATGAAGTAGAAGTTGCTCCCCTCGATGGTCCGG
>DAOUEG010000099.1:0-19664 GCA_034430495.1 Dehalococcoidales bacterium | reverse complement strand
TACTGGATGAAATCGTGGCGGCCAAGCGACGGGAACTGGCGGCGGTCAAGCGGGAAACCCCGCTGGCGGCGCTGAAGCTCCGGGTGGCCGGGCGGGAGGCGGCGCGCGATTTCGCCGGGGCCCTGCGGCGGCCGGGGGTGGGCCTCATCGCCGAGGTGAAGAAGGCCTCGCCGAGCAGGGGGCTGCTGTGCCCGGACTTCGACCCGGTGCGGCTCGCAAAAACCTACGAAAAGGCCGGGGCGGCGGCGATTTCCGTGCTGACGGAGCAGGACTACTTCCAGGGCAGCCTCGACTACCTGACCGCGGTGAAGGAGGCGGTGCGCATCCCGGTGCTGCGCAAGGACTTCATCTTCGACCCCTACCAGGTGTACGAGGCGGCGGCGGCCGGGGCGGACGCGCTGCTGCTCATCGCGGCGATTTTGAACGACGGCCAGCTCAGGGAGCTCCACGAGCTGGCCACGGGGCTCGGGCTGGCCTGCCTGGTCGAAGTACATAACGAGCCTGAGCTGGAACGGGCGGCGGCGGCCGGGGCGGGCCTCATCGGCATCAACAACCGCAACCTGCGCACCTTCGAGGTGGACCTGGGCGTCACCGGCAAGCTGGCTCCCCTCGCGCCGCCAGGGGCCGCCGTCGTCAGCGAGAGCGGCATCAGGACGAAGACCGACCTGCTGCGGCTGGAAGCCTACGGCGTGGACGCGGTGCTCATCGGGGAGGCGCTCGTCACGTCCAGCGACAGTATAAAAACGATACGCGGGCTGTTCCATGACGAAGATTAAGATCTGCGGCATCACCACGGAGGAGCAGGCCCGGGCGGCGGCGGCGGCCGGGGCGGACTTCATCGGGCTCGTCTTCGCGGAGGGCCGGCGGCGGGTGGACGCGCCGACAGCGCGGCGCATCGTCGCGGCCGCCAGGGAGAACGGGAGTGCCGTCGGGGCGGTCGGCGTCTTCGTCAACGAGCCGGCGGCAACCATCATGAAAGTGGCCCGCGAAGTCGGGCTGGACTGGCTGCAGCTCTCCGGCGACGAGTCGGCGGCCTTCGGGCGGGGGCTCGACCGGCCGGTACTGAAGGTCGTCCACGTCGGCGGGGAGAAATCCGTCACCCTCTGCCGGAAGCTCGCCCGCATGGAGAAGACCCTGCGGGGGCACCAGCACCTCTTCTTGCTCGACACGCGGGCGCCGGACCGGTACGGCGGCACCGGGCGGACCTTCGACTGGGAAGCGGCCAGGGTGGCCAGCGAGAAGTTCCCGGTGATGGTGGCCGGGGGGCTGACGCCGGACAACGTGACGGAGGCGCTCGCGGCGCTCCACCCGTGGGGCGTGGACGTGTCCTCCGGGGTGGAGACGGAAGGGAGCAAGGACGTGGACAAGATACGGCACTTCATCAGAAAGGTGCGTGAGTACGATGCCTGACCGGCCCGACCCGCGCGGGTACTTCGGGGCGTACGGCGGGAAGTTCGTGCCGGAGACGCTCATGCCGGCGCTCGACGAGCTCGAAGCGGCCTACCGTGAGGCCCAGGCGGACCCGGCGTTTACCGGGGAGTTCGCGCGATTATGCAGGGACTACATCGGGCGGCCGACGCCGCTCTACGATGCCAGGCAGCTCGCCGGGAAGGTCGGCGAGGCGACGATTCTCCTCAAGCGGGAGGACCTCGCCCACACCGGGGCGCACAAGATAAACAACGCCCTCGGGCAGGGGCTGCTGGCGCGGCGGATGGGCAAGCACCGCATCATCGCCGAGACGGGGGCCGGGCAGCACGGCGTGGCCGTGGCGACCGTCTGCGCCATGCTCGGCATGGCGTGCGTCGTCTACATGGGCAGCGAGGACATCATCCGGCAGGCGCCGAACGTCCACCGCATGAAGCTCATGGGGGCCGAGGTGCGGCCGGTGACCTCGGGGAGCAAGACGCTCAAGGACGCCATCAACGAGGCCATCCGCGACTGGGTGACGAACGTGGAGACGACCCACTACCTGCTCGGCTCGGTGGTGGGGCCGCACCCCTACCCGCGCCTGGTGCGGGACTTCCAGGCCATCATCGGGCGGGAGGCGAGAGAGCAGGTGCTGGCGCAGTTCGGGCGCTTGCCGGACTACCTCGTCGCCTGCGTCGGCGGCGGGAGCAACAGCATCGGCCTGTTCCACCCGTTCTACGAGGACGCGGCGGTCAAATTCATCGGCGTGGAGGCGGGGGGCGAGGGGCTGTCCTCGTTCCACCACTCGGCGACGCTGGCCACGGGACGGCCGGGGGTGCTCCACGGCACCCGCTCCTATCTCATGGAGGACGACCACGGGCAGGTGCGGGAGACGCACAGCATCGCACCGGGGCTGGACTACCCCGGCGTGGGGCCGGAGCACAGCTTTTACAAGGACAGCGGGAGGGCGGAGTACGTGACCGTGTCCGACGAGGAGGCGCTCGCCGGCTTCAAGCTCCTGTGCGATACCGAGGGCATCATCCCGGCGCTCGAATCCTCCCACGCCATCGCCTACGCGGCCAAGCTGGCGAAAGGACTGACGAAGGACGACCTCGTCATCGTCAACCTGTCCGGCCGGGGCGACAAGGACCTCAATATCGTGACCAAACTGCTGGGGATGGACCGATGAGCGTGGTAAGCGACGTGTTCAAACGGGGCCGCAAGGCGCTCATCGGCTACATCACCGTCGGGCACCCGGAGCCGGGGCGGACGGTAGCGATCGCGAAGGCGCTGGCGGAGAGCGGCTGCGACATCATCGAGCTGGGGATACCCTTCTCCGACCCGCTCGGGGACGGGCCGACGATACAGCAGTCGAGCTTCGAGGCCCTCCGCCACGGCACGACGCCGGAGCTCTGCCTGGAGGAAGCCGCCGCCATCCGCCGAGAGACCGCCACGCCGCTGCTCTTCATGAGCTACTACAACCCCATCTTGAGCTACGGGGACGCCGCGTTCTTCCGGGACGCGGCGCGGGCCGGCGTCAACGGGTTCATCTTGCCGGACGTACCGCCGGAGGAAGGCGGGCAGCTGGAAGGCTACGCCGCCGCCAACGGCCTGGATTATGTCTACCTGCTGGCCCCGACCAGCACCGACGCGCGCATCCGAACCGTCGCCGAGCGCTCCACGGGCTTCATCTACCTCGTCTCGCTGACCGGGGTGACCGGGGCGCGGGAGACGCTACCGCCGGAGCTGGAGGACTTCGTCCGGCGGGTCCGGGCGGTGACGGGCAAGCCGCTGGCCGTGGGGTTCGGCATCAGCACGCCGGAGCACGCCGAACGCGTCGCCAGGGTGGCGGACGGCATCATCGTGGGGAGCCGCATCATCCAGCTCATCGAGCGGGACGCCTCGCTCGGCGAGCTGCGCTCGTTCCTGAGAAGCTTGCGGGAGGCGATAGATATGTGAGAACATTATCGGCAGTACGCCCCCGGCGCACCAGCCGTTTCATAGTGAAAGCAACCCAGGATCAAGAGAAGGAGGAAACCCATGGAACAGTCCAAGTTTGTGCTCACGGAAGACAAGCTGCCGACCCGCTGGTACAACATCCAGGCAGACCTTCCGGAGCCGCTGCCGCCCTACCTGCACCCGGGCACCAAGCAGCCGCTCGGGCCGGCGGACCTGGCGCCGCTCTTCCCGATGGAGCTCATCATGCAGGAGGTCTCCCAGGAGCGGTACATTGACATCCCGGAGGAGGTGCAGCAGGTGCTGCGGCTGTGGCGCCCGACGGCGCTCTTCCGGGCGCACCGGCTGGAGAAGCTGCTCGACACCCCGGCCAAGATCTTCTACAAGTACGAGGGCACCAGCCCGCCCGGGAGCCACAAGCCGAACACGGCGGTGGCGCAGGCCTACTACAACAAGAAGGAAGGCATCAAGCGCATCACCACCGAGACGGGCGCCGGCCAGTGGGGCAGCTCGCTGGCGTTCGCCTGCCAGCTGTTCGACATCGAGTGCAAGGTCTACATGGTGAGGGTGAGCTACAACCAGAAGCCCTACCGCCGCATCATGATGGAGACCTGGGGCGCGACCTGCGTGCCGAGCCCGAGCCCGGACACCAAGGCCGGCCGCGACATGCTGGAACAGGACCCGGACTGCCCCGGCAGCCTGGGGCTGGCCATCAGCGAGGCGGTCGAGGACGCGGTGATGCGGGAGGACACCCACTACTCGCTCGGCAGCGTGCTCAACCACGTGCTCATGCACCAGAGCGTCGAGGGGCTGGAAGCCCTCCAGCAGATGGAGATGGCCGGCTACTATCCGGACATCATCATCGGCTGCGTGGGCGGCGGCTCCAACGCGGCCGGCCTCACCTTCCCGTTCCTCCAGGACAAGCTGACCGGCAAGAAGCCGGACCTGCGCGTCATCTACGTGGAGCCCGACTCCTGCCCGACCCTCACCAAGGGCCTCTACGCCTACGACTACGGCGACGTGGCCGGCATGGCGCCCATCGCCAAGATGTTCACCCTCGGCCACACCTTCATGCCGCCGCCGGTCCACGCCGGCGGGCTGCGCTACCACGGCATGGCCCCGGCCATCTGCCACCTCCACAAGCTCGGCTTCGTGGAAGCGCGGTCGGTGCCGCAGCTGGCCACCTTCGAGGCCGGCATCCAGTTCGCCCGCACCGAGGGCATCATCAGCGCGCCGGAGACGAACCACGCCATCCGCGCCGTCATTGACGAGGCGCTGAAGTGCAAGGAGAGCGGCGAGTCCAAGGTCATCCTCTTCAACCACAGCGGCCACGGGCACTTCGACATGGCGGCCTACCAGGCCTACCTGGCCGGCCAGCTCTCCGACTACGCCTACCCGGCCGACCTGGTCCAGGAAGCCCTCAAGCACCTGCCGGAGGTCCCGGCCGGGCTCTAGACCCACACCACGTTCCACCCGAGGTCCCTCCGCCCGAACGGGCGGAGGGACCTTTCTTTAAAGAGGAAGGACGGGTTCTCTCGGTCGCTGCGCGCCCTCGGAATGACGGTCCAGGGGATGGTTCTTTCTTCACAATTTATTAACATTGAGCGCGTAGACTGATAGTAACACCTTGATGGAAAACCGCGGTATGAAACGACATTTAAAGCTCTTCGCCCTGGTGCTTATCTTCGTGCTCGTCATCACGACGGCACTTATTTCAGGCTGCGCCGGCCTGCCGACCACGACCACGGTGGTACCTCCCTCCGCCACCGGGACCGTGGCAACGGCAGCGCCCGGCGCAACCGCCACGGCGCCGCTCGTCACGGCACCGCCGGCCGCGTCCGCTAACGGTACCGGGACGGCATCCTTCGCGCCGGATGCCGCGTCCCTGCCGGACATCGAGGCCGTCGTGGCGCTGGTGAAGCCGTCCGTCGTCGTCATCAACACCCAGGTGCCGGTCACCAGTTTCTTCGGGCAGCAGAGCACGGAGCAGGCCGCCGGCTCCGGCTGGATACTCGATTCCAACGGCACCATCGTCACCAACAACCACGTGGTAGACGGGGCGAGCACCATCTCCGTGACGCTCGACGACGGACGTACGTTCAACGTTGACCCGTCCACCGTCAAGGCGGACCCCATCAACGACCTCGCCATCCTCCACATTGACGCGACCGGGCTGCCGGCCCTGCAGATCGGCGATTCCACGAACCTCAAGGTCGGGCAATGGGTGGTGGCCATCGGCAACTCGCTCGGCATGGGCATCCGGGCGACGGTGGGCATCGTGAGCCAGCTCGGGGTGACGCTCGACCTGAGCGCCGACCAGGCCCTCTACAACCTCATTGACACGAGCGCCATCATCAACCCCGGCAACAGCGGCGGACCGCTCGTCAACCTGGCGGGTCAGGTCATCGGCATCACCAACGCCAAGATAGTCGAAACGGGGGCGGAAGCGACCGGGTTCGCCATCCCCACCGAGAGCGCCGTACCCATCATCAACCAGCTTATCACCAAGGGCTACGTGACGCGGCCGTTCCTCGGCGTGCAGGGGCTCATCACGGTGGACAGCATGGTGGCGAGCTACTACCAGCTCAAGACCGACGCCGGCGTGCTGGTGCGGGGCGTGGTAAGCGGCTCGCCGGCGGCGGACATCGGCCTCAAGCCGGGCGACATCATCACCCAGCTCGGCGGCAGCGACGTCACGACCCTCGCCGAGCTGACCAAGGTGCTCTACCAGGCGCCGATCGGACAGCCGCTCAGCATCGGCTACAACCGGAACGGCAAGGAAATCACCACCACCATCATCCCGGTGGCGAGCACGGCGCCCACGACGACCTCCGGCAGCTAGGGCCGGAAACCGGAAAGATAGCAAGCACGAGGCGCGGGCCGAACGGCCCGCGCCTCGCTGTTGTGGCGGCCCGCTAGGCCGCCTTCTTCACGCCGAGCACGATGGGATAGCCGGCGACGCGCAGCTCCTCGCGCCGGTCCGCGTCGTCCGGCAGGCCCTCGACGATAGCAACGGCGAGGGTTTCCTGGCGCAGGTAGTCCGCGAACATCGAGACGGTCCGGACGTGGAAGGCGTCCGCCTCATAGTAGAGGACGATGTGGTCCGCAATCTCGTAGCCGGCGGCGCGGCGCATCCCCTGGACCTTGTGGGATATCTCGCGGGCGGCGCCCTCGGCCTCCAGCTCCGGCGTCAGGTAGTGGTAAAGAGCAACGGCGTAAGCACCAGTCGTAAACAGTGCTTCGCCCTCCTTCTCAGACGTCCTGTCTTTTGAGGTAACAACGGTGTAACCCTCACCGTCTAAAGCCACCACATCGTCAAACCTCGCGGTGCGTAATCCTTTAGTGTTTAACTCTTCCAAGACGAGTTGACGTACACTTTCTAAGGCACGCTCTTCTCGCGCCCCAGCAACGCTGACAACAATTTCGCCTACCGGCTGGCGCACCTTGATTTTCGCCTGGCTGCGGGCGGCGCGGCCCATGGAGCAGACCTTCATGGCAAGGCGGTTGGCCTCGGCGATGTCCGTATCTATCAGTGATTCGTTGGCCACCGGGAAATCCGCCAGGTGGATGCTCTCCGGCGCGCCGGGGTCGGCGCTCAGGACGAGGTTCCGGTAGAGCTCCTCGGCCAGGAACGGCGCGAAGGGGGCCATCACCCTGGCGAGCGTCACCAGGCAGGTATAGAGCGTGTTGTAGGCGGAGAGCTTATCGGCATCGTTCTCGCTCTTCCAGAAGCGGCGGCGGGAGAGGCGCACGTACCAGTTGGAGAGGCCGTCAATGAAGGTCTCGAGCTTCCTGCCCGCGTCGGTCGGGTTGTAGCTCTCCATGCTGTCGGTAACGTCCCGGACGAGCTGGTGGAGCTCGGAGAGGATCCAGCGGTCGAGCCCGGCCTCCGGCTTGTTGAAGGCGTCCGTCGCCGGGGTGAAGCCGTCAATGTTGGCGTACATGACGAAGAACGAGTAGACATTCCAGAGCGTCATCATCTGCTGGCGCATGACGTCCGCCACCTGCTTGGTATCGAAGCGGCGCACCATGCCGGGCGGCGCGCCGGTGAGGCAGTACCAGCGGAGGGCGTCCGCGCCGTGCCTGGAGATGACCCCGCCCGGCTCGACGACGTTGCCGCGGCTCTTGCTCATCTTCTTGCCCCCGCTATCCTGGACGAGCTCCAGGCAGACGCAGTTCTTGAAGGCGGGGCGGTCGAAGAGCATGGTGGAGATGGCGTGGAGGGTGTAGAACCAGCCGCGGGTCTGGTCAATGGCCTCGCAGATGTAGTCCGCCTGGCCGGCCTCGGTATCGAAGAGCTCCCGGTTCTCGGCGGGATAGTGGAGCTGGGCGAAGGGCATGGAGCCCGAATCGAACCAGCAGTCCATGACCTCCGGGGTGCGCTTCATGGCGGCGCCGCAGGAGGGGCAGGTGAAGGTGACGTCGTCGAGGTAGGGACGGTGGAGGTCGAGCGGCTCCGGCAGGCCGGAGAAGCCGGGTTTCTCCCGGAGCTCCGCGACCGAGCCGACGCACTCGTCGTGGCCGCAGGACCCGCAGCGCCAGATGGGCAGCGGCGTGCCCCAGTAGCGCTCGCGGGCGAAGGCCCAGTCTATGTTATTCTGGAGCCAGTCCCCGAAGCGCCCGTACTTGATGTGGGCCGGGTACCAGTTTATCTGCTCGTTGTTGGCGAGCAGCCTGTCCTTGACGGCGGTGGTCTGGATGTACCACGTTTCCTTGGCGTAGTAGACGAGCGGGGCATCGCAGCGCCAGCAGAAGGGGTAGGTATGCCTGATGGTGCCGGCGAGGAACATCTGGCCGCGGGCCTCGAGGTCGGCGACGATGGCCGGGTCGGCGTCCTTGATGAAGGAGCCGCCCCAGGGGTAGCTCCCGGTGAGGTGGCCCTGGAGGTCCACCTGCTGGACGAAATCGAGCTGGAACCGCTTGCCGGCCTCGTAGTCCACCTCGCCGAAGGCGGGCGCGACGTGGACGATGCCGGAGCCGTCGTCCATGGTGACGAAATCCGTGGCGATGACGGGGTAGCGGAGGTCCGGGTCCGGCTCCTGCTGGACGAGGGTGGCGCCCTCCGTGAAGCGGAAGCGCGGCACGCCGTAGTCGTGCGGGTTGTAGAGCGGGACGTAGCGGGTACCGACGAGGTCCTGCCCGGTCACCGTGGCCGCGCGGGCGTAGCCGCCCAGGTCCAGCGTCCCGGCGAGGCGGTTGGCCAGCACCAGGTACTCGCTGTCATTCTCCAGGACGACGTACTCGGCGGCGGCGGCCACGGCGAGGGCGGTGTTGCCGGGGAGCGTCCAGGGGGTCGTCGTCCAGGCGAGCAGCCAGGCGGGCTTGCCCTCGTCCGCAGCGCCGGCGGGGCGCGGCCCGTCTATCCTGAAGCGCACGTAGACGGAGGGGTCTTCCGTGTCCTCCTGGTAGCCCTGGGAGACCTCGTGGGAGGAGAGCGAGGTGCCGCAGCGGGGGCAGTGAGGCGTGACGCGGTAGCCGCGGTAGACGTAGCCCTTGTCCCACATCTGCTTGAGGGCCCACCAGACGGACTCGATGTAGCCGTTGTCCATCGTCTTGTAGGCGTGCTCCAGGTCCACCCAGTAGGCGATGCGCTCGGTGAGGGCGTTCCACTCGTTGAGGTAGGTGAAGACGCTCTCGCGGCTCATCTTGTTGAAGCGGTCAATGCCGTAGGCCTCGATCTCCGGCTTGGAGGAGACGCCTATCTTCTTCTCCACCTCCAGCTCCACCGGCAGGCCGTGGGTGTCCCAGCCGGCGATGCGGGGCACGTAGTAGCCCTTCATGGCCTTGTAGCGGACCATGACGTCCTTGTAGACGCGGGCGAGCACGTGGTGGATGCCGGGGTTGCCGTTGGCGAAGGGAGGGCCTTCGTAGAAGACGAAGCGCGGGCCACCCTTGCGGTTCTCGACGCTCTTTTTGAAGATATCCGCCCGCCGCCACTCCTTCATGACGGCTTCTTCCATCTCCGGCAGGCTGACCCTGCTGTTGACCGGGTTAAACATGGCACCGTACCTCACGTTTTATCGTGCGACGGGGATTTTCCGGGCAATAAAAAAAGCCCCGTCCCAATGGGACGAGACCTAAATCCCGCGGTACCACCCATCTTTCCGCCGGAGGCGGACGCTCAGCGGAGCACGTGTTCATGCCCCCGCCGGTATCACGGCCGACGAGCCCGGCCAAGCCTACTCGTCCGCCGGAGGCGGGCATTCGGTTGGCAGCTCGGGAGGGATTTTCGGGGGGCGGTACTGCCTGCTTCCACCGTACCAGGCTCGCTGTTCAGTCCGTTCCCGCCCTACTCTTCTCCGTCAACGCCTTTACGGCATTATGTTAACACAGGATTAGGGAGAAATCAATACCCCGGGAGCTGTTTGGGGATAATGACGACCTTGCGGGCGTCGCCGATGCCGGAACTCTCGGTCAGGACGTCCGGGTGGTCGGCCAGAGCGAGGTGGATGACGCGGCGCTCGAAGGCGGGCATCGGCTCCATGGCGAAGGAGGATTTCCGGGCGGTGACCTGGTCCGCCAGGCGGAAGGCGAGGTTGCGGAGGCCCTCGCAGCGGCGCTCCTTGTAGCCCTCCACGTCAATGACGATGGGCATCTTCGACTGGTTGGCGGAGGAGACGATGAGCCGGAGGATGTGCTGGAGGGAGAGCATCGTCTGGCCGCGGCGGCCGATGAGGATGCCGAGGTCGTCGCCCTCGATGTTGAGGCCGACGGAGGAAGCCTCGCCGTCGTCATCCACGACGGTAAAGGCCTCGGAGAGGGAGACCCGGGCGGTGAGGCCCATGAGCTCGAGCAGTTTTTCCAGCACGTCGCGGGTCGTCTCGTAGACCCGGAGCTGTTGTTCCGGTAGTTTCATGCTACGTCATACCTTTCAGCGGCGGTTAAGGGTTCTTCTTGCGGCGCTGCTGCCGTTCCTTGCCGGGCTGGTAGCGGGACTTCTTCGGCTTGAGGGGCTTATCGGCATCCACCGTATCCGTGACGACGATGTCCGCGGAGGTATCCGGCTCGGGCTTCTTGTCGGTGGAGGCATCGAACTTGAGGTACTTCTGCCCGGCCTCCCCCTGGGAGGGCTTTTTGATAAGGCCGCCCCAGCCGGTAATGCGGTACTGGAGGAAGATGCGGACGATGCTGTTGGCCGCCCAGTAGAGCGAGAGGCCGGCCGGCACGGAGAGGGAGATGATACCGAACATCATCGGCATCATCCAGAGCATCATCTGCGTCTGCGAGGACTGCTTGGGGTCCGAGGACACGGTGGTCATGCTCATCTTCTGCTGGACCCACATGGTGACGCCGACGAGGAAGGCCAGGATGAAATTGGACGTCCCCAGGTCCATGCCGAGGAAGCTGTTGCCGAGCGGCAGGGCGCTGTAGATAACGTTCCAGGAGTAGAGATACTTGGAGAGGCTGAGCAGGCCCTCCGGGGCCACCGCCAGCGCCAGGATGATGGCCTGGTAGAGGGCGATCCAGATAGGCATCTGGATGATGAGGGTGAAGGCGCAGCCGGCGGGTTTCACCCCGGCCGTCTTGTAGAGGTTCATCTGCTCCCGGGCGAGGCGCTGCCGGTCCTTGCCGAACTTCTTCTGGAGGTCGGCCAGCTTGGGCTGGAGGTCCTGCATGGCCTTGGAGGAGCGTATCTGGCTGAGGGTCAGCGGCAGCATGGCCAGGTTGATGAGGACGGTGAGGACGATGATGGCCACGCCGAAGTTGCCCAGGTAGTGCGACATCACTATCAGGATGTTGATGAGGGGTTCCTGGATTATCAGCTTCCAGATGTCCAAATTCCTTTAACCTCGCTGCTAGCCCGCCAGGGAGATGAAGCTGACCGCCCCGGTGGCGGCGTCCACCTTGACCAGCTGATAGCTGCTGTTCTGGAGATAGATGCTGCCGTCGTAGATGAGGACGGGGCCGTCAATGGTGGTCTTGTCCAGGGTGGCCAGCGTGGTCATCTGGCCGGTGGCGGTATCAATCTTGCGGATGACGCCGTCCTCCCCGGCGACGATGAGGGAGGTGCCGGAGAGCGCCACGCCGGCGGGAATGGTATCCCCGGTATCGTAGCTGGTGACGAGGGCGCCACCGCTCATCCTGAGGGCGTAGACCTTGCCGTCGAGGCAGGGGGCGTAGACGGTGGTGCCGATGATGGCCGCCTGGCTCCAGAACCAGTTGCCGGCCTGGTAGGACCACTTCTGCTGGCCGGTGGCGGCGTCAATGGCGTAGAAGACGCGGTCGAAGGCGCCGACGTAGATGACGCCGTCCTGCACGAGCGGCGTGGCGATGAAGGAGCCGCCGGCTTCGAAGGTCCACTTGAGGGTGCCGTCGGCGGCGTTGAAGGCGTAGAGCTTCTTATCGAAGGAGCCGATGTAGACGGTGCCGTCGGCCACGGCGGCGGAGCCCCAGACCTTGTCGCCGGTCTGGTAGGACCAGACGAGGTCGCCGGTGGCGGCATCCAGGGCGTAGACGGTGCCGGAGGAATCGCCGAAGTAGAGCCGGGTGCCGTCCGTAACGACGGAGCCGACGATGGGGTTAAGGTAGCTGTCCCGCGGGTAGACCCAGCGGGCGGCGAGGTTGTCCGCGTTGTAGGCGTAGACCTTGCCGTTGTAGCCGCCGATGTAGACGAGGTCGCCGGCGAAGGCGGGCGTGCCGTAGATGGCGACGCCGGCCGCGGCGGAGCAACCGCCGCCGTAGGCGGCGTTACAGCCGAAGAGACCGCTCTGGGCCTTGGCCTTGAGGGCCTCGCTCTTCTGGCGGCTGAGGTCGGCGAGGTCAACGGCGGTGAGGGTGGCGTCACGAGCGCCGACGTAAATCTTGCCATTCTGGGCGGCGCCGCCGGACCAGCCGATGGGCGCCAGGCCCTTGACACAGCCGAGCGAAACCAGACCGATGACGATGATGAAGCCGATGAACAGGACGAGGCGGCCTCTTTTCCACAATTTCCTGGCAGTCACTTGTTACTCCTCACGGCCATGCGGCCGGGTGTGTCTCGCGGGTCAGGGGACGGGGTCGTAGCCGCCCGGGTTCAGGGGGTGGCACCGCGCGATGCGCCGGGCGCCGAGGTACATACCTTTAAAAATGCCGTGTTTTTCGATGGCCTCGATGGTATAGGCCGAGCAGGTAGGCTGGAAGCGGCAGGAGGGCGCCGCCCACCGCGACCACGTGTTCTGGTACAGTTTAATCAGCCGTACGGCCAACGCCTTCATGGCTCCCCCCTGCCGTTATGCCGGCCCGGCCCAGTCCGCTCCGGACCGAACCGGCCAGCTCGCCGTACTCCGCCCGGGCCGCCGGGATCCGGGCGATGATGATAAAGTCCCAGCCGGGTTTCAGGCCGGTCTGGCGGACGATCTCCCGCAGCCGGCGCTTGACGCGGTTGCGGACGACGGCCTTGCCGACCCGGCGGCTGACGGTCAGGCCGTACCGGGAAATATCCAGCTCGTTGGGCAGGACCTTGAGCACGACGTGCCGGTTGGCCCACGTCCTGCCGCCGTCATAGACGGCCTGGAACTGCGCTTTCCTGGTGAGGTACTGTTCTCCCTTCACGGCACCAGTCCCGGGCCTGACGGAACGGCAGCTAGACGACGGTCAGGCGATGCCGGCCCTTCAGGCGCCTGGCCTTGAGGACGGCCCGGCCGCCCCGCGTGCTCATTCTCTTCAAGAACCCGTGCTCGCGCTTTCTCGGGATCTGTTTCGGTTGCCAAGTTCGTTTGGTTGCCACGTCAACTCCCTGTTATCTGACCACGTTCGTGGGAACGAGGCGGTTTTGCAGCAGACTAGTTCCTGATGCCGACGCCGCCGGTCTGCCGGACGTGTTCCGCCACGAACGGCAGCAGCGCCAGGTGCCGGGCCCGCTTGATGGCGGTGGCGAGGGCGCGCTGGTGCTTGGCGCAGTTACCGCTCTTGCGCCGCGGGGCTATTTTGCCCCGGTCCGAGATATAGGGCCGCAACATGGACGGCTCTTTGTAGTCAATGTACTTCACCTTGTCACGGCAAAAGAAACAGACCTTGCGCTTGGGCACGTAGCGGCCCCGGCCTGATCTCCTCGGTCTGGACGGTCTCGATTGCGTCATGCTCTCCTCTATCTCAATGCGTTGTTAAGCTCTGCTAAAAGGGCAGGTCTTCCGGCTCCAGGTCCACCGCGCCGGTATCCTCGCCGCGCTCTTCGCCGAAGGTGCCGGTGCCCTTCCTGTCCAGGAAGATGACCCGGTTGGCGACGACCTCCAGGCGGGTATGGGTCTGGCCGTCCTGGCCCTCCCAGTTCCGCGTGTGTAGGCGGCCCTCCACGTAGACCAGCTTCCCCTTGGCGAGGAACTGGTTGCACTGCTCGGCGAGGCGGTTCCAGGCGACGACGTTGAACCACTCCGTCTCCTGCTTGCGTTCGCCGGACTGGTCGGTATACATCCAGTTGGTGGCGACGGAGAAGGACGTGACCGGCTTGCCGTTGGGGGTGAAGCGCATCTCGGGCTCCTGCCCGGTATTCCCGATGATGAGTACCTTGTTAAGACTCGGCATATCCTCTGCTCCTCCCCGCGGGGCCGCGGTCCGTGCGCCGGGTTCCTAGCTGCCAACCTTGACCAAGAGGTGCCGGAGTACGTCTTCCGAAATCCTGAGGGACTGGTCCAGCTCCTTGCACTTGGACGGACCCAGCTTGAACCGCGTCAGGACGTAGTTACCTTCGAGCTGGTGCTTGATGGCGTAGGCGAGCTTGCGCTTGCCCCACTTCTGAACGTCATCCACGGTGCCTTCCCGCGCCGTGATGAACTGGCTGATATTTTCTACTCTCGCATCGAGGGCGTCGTCGGCCACGTCCGGCCGGAGGATGTAGACGAGTTCGTACTCGCCGAGCCTGGTATCAACGACCGCAGCCTGTTCTTCTTTCTTTTTCGCCACGTCTGGTATCCTTACGAGACAATATTTAAGACCATTATATCATACGGCGGGTAACTTCACAATATCGTGACAGGGGCAACGGCGGGCGGCGGCGATAATCTTGACAAGGCGGGGGCGCTTTGCTAGACTTTAAGGGCATTTCAGAGGCGGCGGGGACGCCCCGTCAGCCCGCCCGCGGCCCCGTGGTGTAGCGGTCTAACATGCCACCCTGTCACGGTGGAGATCGGGGGTTCAAATCCCCCCGGGGTCGCCACTTTTCCCCTTCCGTCCAATGTCTGTTTGTCTAATCTGAACGGGCACCGAAGAGTCGTTCCTGTCGATTGCGCCGCTGGGGAGCAGTATATTGATTATTGGTCATATCCTGTTCATCGCCGGTATTTTCTTTTCCGCGTGGATGGTGAGAAAGACCTGGGCTAAATCTTACCGTGATTTCATCTCTAATAGATTAGAACGGCATCGTTCTATCCGTTGGCTCTATCCGAGAACAGTAAAGAACACCGTACTTGAAATGAGACTGCTCTCGGCATTCACCTTGATTTTCTGTCTGATATTCGAATTGCTGTTGATTATCGGGTGAAATCCTCGCGTTTGGCGTAACAACTATAGCGCCACCAGTACCGTGAACTAATGCCACCCAACCCGCGGATTCTTCGGTCGTCCGCCCGTGGCGGACTCAGGATGACAACAACCCTTTTCAGTCAATATTCGGGCCGATGTAGCCGGGCCGCTGGTCCGGCGGCCAGAGCTCCTCGGCGAGGTCCGACATGCCGAGCTTCTCCAGCCGGGCCGGGCTCGGCCTGGTGGTGGTCATATCCCAGTCCAGCGCCCCGAGGTTCCAGTAGGCCTGGGCGACCACGTTCCGCGTCACCCCGGCGAGCGGCCCGTCCTCCTGCGGCGGCACCCCGGGGATGCGCGGGTGGACGAAGCGGTTGAGCGGGTTGTCCCCTTCCCGCAGACTGAAGCAGTGCCGGATGATGGCGATGCGCTCGCCGCATTCCTTGAGCTCCTCGGCGGAGCGGTCCCAGCCGGTGACGGCCTTCAAAAAGCCGACGATGTACTTCTCCGCGTTGCCGGGGATGCCGCCGTGCATACAGAGCCCGGCGGCGCTGCCGACGTAGTTCATGAACTGGCCGGGGCCGAAGCCGGTGGTGTGGCGGCCGGGGGTGGCGTCCATGTGGTACATGGCCATGGTGTTGATGCCGCCGAAGAAGGACGCCTTGGGGTCGTGCATGCCGAGCTCCTGCCCGCCGATGTGGACGGCGTAGGCGGCGGCGCCCTTCCCTATCTTCCTGGCGGCCGCGGCCACGCCATCGGCGAGGACGTCCCCGATGCCCTCGCGCTTCACCATCTTCTCGGTGAGGGCGACGACGGCGTCCGGGTCGCCCCAGGTCAAATCGAGGCCGCCGGTATCTTCCCTGGTCAGTATACCGTGCTCGTAGAGCTCCATGGCGAAGGCGACGACCGAGCCGGCGGAGATGGTATCCATGCCGTAGTCGTTGCAGAGGTGGGAGGCCATGTTGATGGACTCCACGTCCGTGTTGCCGCAGTTGGCCCCGAAGGCGCCGAGCGTCTCGTACTCCAGCCGGTGGTTGCCGGCGGGGTACGGGTACTTCGTCCCGGCCTTGAGGGCCCCCTTGCAGGCCACCGGACAGTGCCAGCAGCCCTTGCGGTGGTCGAGGTTGGCAATGACGATGTCCCCGTCCAGCCCGGAGACGTCCGGGATATCAATGGCGCCGATGCCGCCCCAGTTCTTGACCGGCGTGTCCCCGGAGTGGGCCGAGGCGCCGGCGTGGCCGCCGGTACCGTATTTGCGGAAGCCGTCCATGAACTCCTTGTCTTCCGCCATCTGCTCCTGCCGGAGCTTCTTGGCGGCTGCCTCGTCCTCCACCGGCACGGGCAGCGTGCCGCGCGCCACGATGGCCTTCAGCTGCTTGGCGCCCATCACCGCGCCGAGGCCGGAGCGCCCGGCGGCGTCCCCCTTGTTGGTCATGATGCAGGCGATGAGGCTCCGCTTCTCGGCGGCGGGCCCGATGGAGCAGACCCGGGCGTCCTTGCCGTACTCGGCCTCCAGCGTGTCCTCCGTCTCGTAGGTGCCCTTGCCCCAGAGGGCCGAGGCATCGTGGAGGGAGGCGGTGCCGCTATCGAGGAGGAGGTAGACCGGCGCGGGGGAGACGCCGGAGAGGAAGACGGCATCGTACCCGGCGAACTTCAGGTAGGGACCGAAGTGGCCGCCGGAGTTGGCGTCCCCCCAGCCGCCGGTGAGGGGCGACTTGCCGACGACGCCGAAGCGCGCCCCGAAGGTGGCCGGGGTGCCGGTGAGCGGGCCGGTCACGAAGCCGAGGTACGCCTCCGGGCCGAGGGGGTCCACGCCGCCCGGCTGCCGGGAGTAGAGGATGCGGGCCCCGATGCCGTAGCCGCCGATGTAGTCCCTCGCCATCTGCTCGTCGAGGGGCTCTTCCTTGAGCTCTCCCCTGGTGAGGTCAACGAACAGCAGTTTGCCCATGTAGCCGCGTGCCATAGTCATGCTCCTTCCAGCCGGTGGCGTCGGTTCCAATTATACGGAGGCGGCCGCCGCAGGGTCAAACGACGGTACCCAATTGTCATTCTGAGGGAGCCCGCCGCAGGCGGACGACCGAAGAATCCCGTGGCGGGGAAGGGTCCTGCCGCCCGGCCCCGAGATCCTTCGTCCGCCTGAGGCGGACTCAGGATGACACCAGGCGCGCTTCCGCGATACGGCGAAGTCGAACGGGGACGGCCGGGTGCTTTGAAATGAGCCGGGGGAACCGGTATACTGTTGCCAGCCGGTCAAGCCTCCCGGTCCGCCGGGGCCCGCGGTTCGTCCCGGCAATCGCGCGACAGGAGAGCAGCATGCCTGAGAAACAGTGGTCGGAAATGACGCCCCGGGAGAAGCGCGCCGAGCGGTTCCGGTGGTGGCTGGAGCCGGAGGGGGTGACCTTCGACAGCCCGGCCGCGGAGCAGGGCTACCGGGAGCGGGTGACCCGCATGATCAAGGTCTACAACGTGGAGCAGCCGGACCGCGTGCCGGTCAGCCTGCCCATCGGCTCGATGCCGGCCTTTCTCTACGGCGGTAACTACTACGAGTGCAGCTACGATTATAACAAGGCCGTGGCCGCGTGGGAGAAATTCAACGCGCAGATACCGGACGCCGACAGCCTCGGCACGCCGGGCATGATTTTCCCCGGGCGGGTGTACGACCTCATCGGCTACCACCTCTACAAGTGGCCGGGCGGCGGGCTCGACAAGAACGCCGGGGGCATCCAGTTCGTCGAGGGCGAGTACATGACAGCGGACGAGTACGACAAGC
Organism: Dehalococcoidales bacterium; assembly: GCA_034430495.1. Taxonomy (GTDB): domain Bacteria; phylum Chloroflexota; class Dehalococcoidia; order Dehalococcoidales; family RBG-16-60-22; genus DAOUEG01. Next base: position 2,098 of record DAOUEG010000099.1, on the reverse strand, counting down.
TCATCAACAACCCGTCCGACTTCTGGATGCGCACCTACATGCCGCGCATCTTCGATGTCTTCAAGCCGTGGCAGCAGCTCAACTCCTTCACCACCATCATCGAGGCGCCGGGCATGTACTTCGCGCCGTTCGGGCGGCCGGACATGCAGGCCTCGCTCGACAGGCTGAAGGCGGCCGGCAACGAGCTCAACGAGTTCATGAAGGTGGTGGGGCCGTTCATGCAGAAGACGATTTCCGCCGGCTACCCCGGCATGCGGGGCGGCATGGCCAAGGCGCCGTTCGATACCGTCGGCGACACGCTGCGCGGCACCAGGGGCATCATCATGGACATGCGGCGCTGCCCGGACAAGCTGCTCGAAGCCATTGACGCGGTGACGACCTTCACCATCGAGCAGACCATCGCCTCGGTGAACCGCATCAAGGGGCACATCGTCATGTTCCCGCTCCACAAGGGGGCGGACGGCTGGATGTCCGACGCCCACTTCCAGAAGTTCTACTGGGCCTCGCTGCGGAAGGTCATCAACGCCCTCATTGACGAGGGCATCCAGGTCAACCTCTTCGCCGAGGGCTCCTACGAGACGCGGCTCGACCTCGTCAACGAGTTCCCCAAAGGGACGGTGTCCTGGCTGTTCGACAAGACGGACATGGGCAAGGCCAAGAAGGCGCTCGGGGACACGTGCTGCATCGCCGGCAACGTGCCGACCTCGCTCATCGTGACCGGCACGCCGGACCAGGTGAAGGAGTACTGCCGCGGGCTCATCGAGACGTGCGCCCCCGGCGGCGGCTACATCCTGGCGGCCGGCGCCCAGGCGGAGAAGGGCTCCGTCGCCAACCTGCGGGCCATGCTGGAGGCCGCCCGCGAGTACGGTACCTACTAGGTGCCGGCTGAAACGGAACGACTCCCGATGCGGGGGGGATGAATAATGGAAAACTACGGGACGATACAGACCCTCATCGCCGTGATGAACGCCTACGGCGTGGAGCACGTGTTCTTCAACCCGGGCATTGACAACGTGCCGTTCCTGGAGACCCTCGCCGCCTACCGGGCGCTCGGGCAGCCGTGCCCGCGGAGCATCCTCTGCCTCGACGAGTTCGTGGCCATGACGGCCGCCCACGGCAACTACATGGCCACCGGCAAGCCGCAGGTGGTCTCCGTCCACTCCGAGCTCGGCGTGCTCCAGCTCGGCGGCTCGCTCCACAACGCCCAGTGGGGGCGCGTGCCGGTCGTCTTCTTCACGGAGAACCAGGGGCCGTCCGCCCGCACCACCTGGCGGGGGGACGCCTTCGACCAGAACGGCATGATACGCAACTTCGTCAAGTGGGACCACGAGCTCGTCCCCGGCGATGACCTCGCCGAGGTGCTCAACCGGGCCTTCGCCATCGCCACCACGGAGCCCTACGGGCCCGTCTACCTCAACCTGCCGCGCACCCAGCTCTGGGACAAGGAGACGCCCCCCCGCGAGCTGCCGGAAATCGTCCGCGAGAAGCCGCCGCAGGCGGACCCGGCCGACCTCAGGAAGGCCGCCGAGCTGCTGCTGGCGGCGGAGAACCCGCTCATCATGACGACCTATGTGGGCCGCAACCCGGAGACGGTGCCGGCGCTCGTCCGGCTGGCCGAGACGGCCGGGGCGCGGGTGCTCGGCGGGGACATCCGGGTCAACTTCCCCACCACCCATCCCCTCGCCGCCCTGCTGCCGACGGCCCGGGGCCTCGGGAACCCGGTCGTGAGCGGCGCGGACTTCATACTGTTCATTGACTACGACATGCACTACGCCGCGCCACCCGCTCCCCTCGCCGAGAACGTGAAAATCGTCCACCTGGACATTGATATCGTCAAAAAAGGCGTGCCGCTCTGGAACCGGGCGCCGGACCTCGCCATCCGGGCGGACTCCCGCAAGGCGGTGCCGGCGCTGCTGGACATCGTCGAAGAGGTACGCACCTCGGCCCAGGCGAACGCCATCGCGGCGCGGGTGAAAAAGTACGGCGAGGAGCACCAGAAACTGGCCGACGAGTGGGCCAAGATAGCCGCCAACCAGGCGGCCAAGAAGCCCATCTCCGCCCACTGGCTGAGCCGCTGCATTGACGAGGTCATTGACGA
>DAOUEG010000098.1:0-1919 GCA_034430495.1 Dehalococcoidales bacterium | reverse complement strand
GCCTCAAACGCCGGCAGCGGGGCAGCCTGGGGCTCCAGTGGCCGCTCCTGGCGTGTCTGCCGCCGGCGGCCCCCAGACAGCGCAGCCGCCGCCGGGGTACATCATCAATCCGCAGACAGGCCAGCCGGTGCCGACCTGGGTTGTGGAGCAGGCCATCGCCGCCCAGAACGCGCAGCCTATTCCGCAGCAAATTCCGCAGCTTCCGCAGGGCCCTGCACCTACGACCGCCGGGCGGCAGGGGGCGGGCGAGGCTGGCATGGCCGCGCAGCCGCAGCTCCCGTTCGCGAGGTAGCAAATGCCGAAAAAGTCAACGCCAGTTAGCATTTACGCCGACCCAAAGCGCGCCACGGAAGTGGCGCAGCCGGGTGCGCGGCGATTCCGCCCAGGTCGCCCCGAGGGGGTTGCCCCTCGAAGTCCCACACTCAGTGCCGCAGATGAGCGGTTTGCCCGCGACCTACTCGATGCCGCCCACCGGGCCAACCAGCCCGGCGGCAGTCTGTTCGAGGCGGATGAGGCGCTGCTCCGCGAGTTCAGCGACACCCCGGAGGTCCCCAGGTCGGTGAAAAGCGCACCCAATATCAAGCAGTTGGAGAAGTTTGTCAGGGAGCGGGCGCCCACGTGGCGGAGGCGCGCCGCATTCCCGGAAGACGTGCTGGGTGACCTCACAGTGGACGACCTCCGCCGTATTGCAGAGACCCCCACGGGCCGCGCTGGGCGGATGCTTGGGCGCGCCGCCGGGCCGGCTGGCGCCGCCGCGTCGGTTCTCCTCACCCCCACAGAGACGGCGGCAGAGGGTGACCGGGGCTTCATGGGCCCTGGTTCGCCGACGCCGCTTAGCACACGCGTGTGGGAGGCCGTTCCGGGCGCGCTCATGGCGGGCCAAGAGGGGGTCCTCCTCGGTTCCGTCGGGGGCCCCGTGGGCATGGCGGCAGGCGCCGCATGGGAGGGGATGGGCGCCCTCCGCGACGCGCTCATGCCGGAGATGGCTTCGCTGACGGACCGCGACCAGGAGGCGATTGCTCCCTGGGTCAGCTCGCCTGAGTACATGGATGCGTGGGACCGGGTGAACACCATGATGATGCAGGACCGGCAGTTTCGGCCCTCCGACATCTTCACGAAGACGATGGAGGCGGAGGCAGGCGACCCCGCCGCGGCGATGTGGCTCCGGGAGAACCTGGGCGTCGAGCCGTCCCTCGAGGAAGCCTACGGCCTTGTCCGCTTCCATGGATTGACAACGGCCGCTGAGAATGCGGAGATGGGCCGGCAAATGACCGGAGAGCTTTTCATGCCTGAACAACAGCCCGAAATGGGAGGTGAATGATGCCCCGTGCCCGCGCCGCCTACGAGCAAGCCAACATGCCCGTTCCAGCCGCCGTAGAGGCAGCGACTGCCCCCCCGCAGGAAAGCGTCGGCACGGGCCGCACCGAGGCCGCAGCGCTCAGCTCTCCGGCGGAGCCGATGGCTGGGACGGCCGCCCCCGCCGCGGGGACACAAGCGGGTAGGCCATCCGACGTTGCCAACTTTGGCACGCAGCTCCCCCAAGAGCCAACGGACCCCATGCCACAGGATGTCCGCGATGCATCGATGGATATCACGGCAGCCGTCACCGGCGCTCGCACCGAGCAGGAATTGATTGACCGCATCGTCCCAAACGTGGAGAAAATGGTGCGCTTCGGCATGGGCGGCGCCGCAACGGAGCAGCTTCCGGCGGAGATGGAAGTCGGCGTCCGCGGTGCCCCAGGGGAAACCCAGCCACTCTCCGAAGCGGAGGAGACTGCCTCCCAGCTTGCCGCCGACCTCACGGAGCGCTACCACGCACGTTGGCAGGCGTTTCAAGCAGGCGAGCTGAAGCGGCTGAGGGAGGCTGAGCAGGATGCCAACACAGCCATCAAAGACGCCGAGATGTTCGCGCAGTATGG